>CAZISK010000554.1:0-5869 GCA_964541355.1 uncultured Candidatus Obscuribacterales bacterium | reverse complement strand
TGGTAGTCGTAACGAAGGGGTTGGCTTCACAGGCGCGACACACTTTCTGGAGCACATGCTCTTCAAGGGTACGAAAAAACACAATCCCGACAAAGGCAACGGTATAGACGATCTCTTGACTCAAATTGGAGCGTATTGGAATGCCACCACGTGGTTTGACCGAACCAGCTATTTCGAGGTAGTGCCAAGCGAATTCCTGGATATGTGCGTGAAGCTCGAGGCTGACCGCATGCGCAACCTCATGCTCAGGCAAAGCGACCGTGACTCCGAAATGTCGGTTGTTCGCAATGAGTTGGAGCGAGGTGAAAACTATCCTGAAGAGGCTCTGGAGAAAGAACTATATGCGGTGGCATTCCGGGAGCACCCCTACCACCACCCGACTATCGGTTGGCGTTCCGACGTCGAGGGCGTCGCGCTCGAGAGGCTTCGCAAGTTTTACGATACATTCTATTGGCCGAATAACGCGACGGTTGTTCTGCTCGGCGACTTCGAACCTGATGCCGCGCTCAGGATGATTCACAAGCATTATGGCGCCATCAAAGCTTCTCCGGAGCCTATTCCGCAGGTTTACACCACGGAGCCGCCTCAGGAAGGCGAACGGCGTTTTGAGATCGTCAGGGCCGGCGATCTGCCGAAAGTTTGGCTAGGTTTCCATGTCAGTGAAGCCGACCATGCCGACACCTACCCACTGGCTGCAGCCAGGCACATTCTCGGCAGCAGCTTCGAGCGCTCCAGTCGGTTGTACAAAGCTCTCATTGACACCGGAATTGCGGCAGAAGCATTCTGCCGACATGACGAGCTCAGAGATCCAGGACTCTTTATCGTGGGAGCGACGCTCAACCCTGGCGTGGGCGTTGAGAAGGCGGAAGAGGTTCTACTGGAAGAGTTGAGAAAACTTGGTTCGGAGCCGGTGGCAGATGACGAGCTTTCGCGGGCTAAGAGCTCCAACTCCAAGGGCACTATATTGGCCAAGGCCGATCCGAGCAGCATGGCATTCATGCTTGGAGAAGCGGAATCGAAAGCCGATTGGTATTGGTTGATGGAATATGACGATCGTTTTGAAGCCGTCACCGCCGACGATATCATGAAAGTTTGCGCCAAATATTTCGTCCGTTCCAATCGAACGATTGGCCACTTCAAACCGTTGCAATATGTGCAAGACGCTATCGCTGCGCCGGCTCCCGCTTACGAAGCCAGTGAAGACGAACTCGAGGACGAAGTCCCGGGACAGTTGCCGGCGGGGTTCAAGGAACCTGAAGTCAAAGAACGCGTTCTTACCGATGTGTCATCGACATTCAGCAAGGATGAGTTGGACGCTCTCCTTGCGGAGGCACCTAAATCTGTCAAAGTAAAAATGTCCAAGTCGGCGCACAAAGGCAAAACATTTGTCGAGCGTGTACACCGAGAAGTACTTCCTAACGGGCTGACAGTTCTTTTGATGGAAAACCCCGGCACGGAGTCGGTCGGATTTGCTCTCAATTTGCGAGCCGGTCGCTATTTTACATACAAGGATGAGCCCTGTCTTGCTGAGCTGGTCGGCGAAATGTTGCCCCGTGGGTCGAAGCGATTCAGCAAAACGAAGATAGCGGAGATCCTTGAAGGTATGGGAATCCCGGGTGCTCTGGAGTTCGGCGTCGATAATTACAGACTGAGCCTGGCAACTAATCTTGTCACGAGCGATTTCAAATCGTATCTAGAGTTGCTCGACGATGTTATTCGAAATCCTCTTATGGATGAGGAAGAGCTGCGGAAGATTAGAATCGAATGGACCGCGCGTCTGGTGGAGGGCGCCAATAACACCCGCAGTGTAGCGTGGAACGGATTGAAGCGCCTTCTGTACCCGGCTGAACACCCGTTCTTTGAGAAGACCTTTACAGAGCAGATCGAGGAGCTCGCGCCCGTCAACAGCGCTCAACTGCTTGCCGCGCACAGTCGTCTCGTCTCCCCTCAGATGGGTGTTGTTAGCATCGTCGGAGACATCAGCATCGAGGAAGCGCTGGCGCTGGTGAAGGAGCGTTTTGGCAATTGGGAAGGTCCCAAGCCGGGAGCGATCTCAATTCCCTCCGTGCCGATTGCCGACGCTCGCAGCTATCACCAGATCGAGTTGGCGGATAAGAGCAGCGTGGATGTGATTCTCTCTCATCCTACAAAGCTAATGAGAAGTTCTCCCGATTTCTATGCTGCCCGTATGGCTAATGCCGCCCTCGGTCAGGATACGATTACGTCACGCCTGGGTCAAGTTGTTAGAGACCGAGCCGGATTGACCTATGGAATCTACTCGGTCTTCTCGGACACTGCATTTGGTGGCGCACCATGGTCGGTGATGCTCACCGTCAACCCCAAGAACATAGACAAAGGATTGTATCTGGTTGATAAAGTACTGGATGAATATATGGCTCGCGGGATATCTTCTGAGGAGCTTTCTCGGGAGATCGGGCGCGCCGTCGGATCATTCAAAGTCGGTCTGGCCTCGTCGATGGGAATTGCGAGAGTGCTGGCCGAACTCGAGTTCCTCGGGCTCGGTATTAGCGAGCTGGACGAGATTAGTGACAAATATTTATCTGTCACTAAGTCGCAGGCTGACGAAGCAATGCGCAAGTACTTTCATCCAGCCAAAGCCACTGTCATGATCGCGGGAACGCTCTCCTGATACGCCATTAAATCTGGTACTAGTGTCATATATGATGTCTGCTCGAATCTTCAATCGGATCGGGTGAAGATGAAATGACTGTACAGTTTGAAAATTATTAGCTACCATTAGCGGTGCTATCTAGAAAGCGAGCAAATTGAAATGAGTAATGTCCAGATTTCATCGCAATACACCCATGTGCCAGATTCTCTGACTCTCGATGGGCTTGATGACTTCCTCTGCGGCCTTATCGATGAGCTCTTTCACGTCGAGGGGGAGGTGTCCCTCGAAGATGTCGGACAGCTCGAGCTCGCGCAATTAGAGCAAGAAATTATTGACGACATCGAAAATGGTGGCGTCCAAGACAACGTTAGAGATTTATTCTCAGATGCGCGGCCTCGTATCTTCTCACGCAGCCCGGGAGCAGTTCAATCGCCCGATCAGCGTCCCAGTATATTTGGACCCGACAATGAGTTGGTCGGTGGGCTCGAGCTGAAAGTCCGGTTGCTCGAATCGCAATTGGATTATCGCAATGGTGAACTCAAAGAATCTCTCCGCCGGATGAAATGGTTGGAAAGCGAGCTTGCCAGTCGCGAAGATCAACTGAAATTTTTACCCGAGTTGCTCAAGCGCAGTATTGATGCCACCAAGTACGAATTCGAATTGGACGATCTGAAGTTGAAGCTCGAATTCCTGTCGAGCGAACTGGCGGCAGCCAGAAAAGAGCTCGAGATCATTAAGTCCAATTGGCTTGGCAGACTGAGTATTTGGCTCGCATCGAAAAAATCCGAGATGGAGCGTACCGAGCCGCCGTTGGCCGAAGCGAGCGACTAGTAAGCTTATCGATCAATCGCTTATGAAATTTGCCAACAATAAAGGTGTGATCGAGCTGTTTGCTCTGAGTGTTGTTGCGCTTTTCTTCGAGCTTCTCGTAATTCGCTGGATGTCTGGTGACTTCAGGGGCGTGGCGGTATTTCGTACCTTTCCTCTGGTCACATGCTTTGTTGGGTTGGGTCTGGGCTTCGCGCTCGGCAACGATCGTATGTATAAGAGACTGCCTCTAGCGCTCTTATTTTTTGTAATCACAATGCGCCTCGCCGAGTTTTTTAAACTCGGATTCTTTGGCTTTCCATCACAAGCAATTTTTACCTGGCAAGGCGTACCTGTCGCCGGCGAAATCGGCATTACGTACTTTGTTATGTTCTCGGTTACATTGATTGTGCTTTTGATGGGACCATTCTGGGCGTCGGTGTGCATCGGTTCTCGCCTTGGTGTTGTGTTCAACGAACTGCCACCGCTCAACGCTTACGCGGTCAATCTGCTTGGCTCAATTCTGGGTAGCGCCATGTTCACGGTTCTTTCCTTTCTGGAAGCACCTCCCTGGATGTTGTTGCTTGCAACCGGTCTGATGGTGGTGCCCTTTGCCGCATCACAGCGAAGAATAGCATGGCTTGTGACCGGTTGCGTGGTTGGTGCTATCGCATTTGCTCCTTGCTCGGTGAATGCGTTGCAACTGTCGGAGGACTTTGAAAAGTATCAGGATGGTGGAGTCACCACTATGTGGTCCCCCTACCAGCGTCTTGATCTGAGAACTTATGCCGACAAGGGACCAAATAACGAGAAGCGTTTTCTCGGGCTGGAGTTGGGAGTCAATCGACTCTTCTATCAATATTTCATTCCGCCTCAAATTCCTCTCGATTCATTCCCGGAAGTTTTTAAGGACCTGGTCATCAATCGGCGCGATCAGTACAGCTTGCCGGAGCGCATCAAGCCTGGCGAATCAGTGCTGGTACTTGCCGCAGGAAGCGGGCAAGATGTTGCCGCGGCCATCGATAATGGTGCCAAAGAAGTTGATGCCGTTGATATCGATCCTGTCATCCTGAACCAGGGGAGACGCTTTAATCCTGTTTATAGCCAGCCTAATGTGCATCTTTTCTGTGACGATGCCAGGCATTACATCGATTTGTGCACCAAACGATATGACTTGATTGTATTCAGCTTCTTGGATTCGCACGCAGTCCTTGGTCAGGGATCCTCTGTACGACTCGATAGTTATCCGTATACCTGCGAGGGTATCAAGAATGCAATGAAACTGATGAAGCCGGACGGCATCATGGTGGTCTCTTTCTCCGCTGTTACCGATTGGCTCGAGCGTCGCATATACACTACGATTCGGCAGGCGGCCGGATACGATCCGTTGATTATTTCCGGTAAGGAAGGTCTGGGACATGTCTTCTTCGTGCTTGGAGAAGATGTTAAGAACAATCGGGTTGCAATCCCTTCTGGATGGACGCGAAAAAAACCACCTGTCGTCGAGGCTTCTGAGCGGCTGCTCACGGATGATTGGCCGTACCTGTACGTACGTCACGATGTTGTCGATGTGCCGTATTTGTTGATCGTCGGCGAGATACTTCTTTTATCTATCATTGCGAGCAGTCGCGTTTTCCTTGGTGGTGCCAGTCCACTGATGTGGCAAATGTTCTTCCTTGGCGCCGCGTTCATACTTCTTGAACTGCACGCCATCTCATTCCTCTCGCTCATGTTTGGCTCTACTTGGTTGACGTCTGCGATAGTAATCAACGCAATTCTTGCTATGTTGCTTTGTGCCAATCTTATGGTGATGCGATTTGGGCCGAAAATTGCCAACAGAGATTGGATTATCTTCGTCCTTTTGTTCGGCTCCATCGTTTTGAACTATGTGGTGCCGTTGAATGAACTTGGACGTGCACGAGATTTTGTATCATGTGCCGGAGTGACGATTCTCACCCTTCTGCCGCTCTTCTTCGCAGGCTGTCTATTTCCAAAACTGTTTCAACGAGCGGAGAATCCATCAAGAGCATTTGCATTCAACCTCTTTGGCTCCGTAGTCGGCGGCATACTTGAATATTTGTCGAATTACTTCGGCATCAAGAGTTTGCTTCTTGTGGCACTGGCATTATATTTCTGCGTATTTTTGTGCAACCGACTCGGCGATAAAAAAGCAGCACCAGACCAGAGCTAATCTAATGGAACTCCACCCTCCGAGTATTGTTCAAAACCGTAAATGCGAACAGCTCTGCCTCCGCGAATTGTTCCAAACCGTAGATGCAAACAGCTCTGCGTCCGAGTATTGTCAAAACCGTAGATGCGAACAGCTCTGCGTCCGAGTATTGTTAAGACCGTAGATGCAGACCGCTCTGTCTCCCAGTATTGTTAAGACCGTAGATGCAGACCGCTCTGTCTCCCAGTATTGTTCCAAAT
>CAZISK010000553.1:0-5879 GCA_964541355.1 uncultured Candidatus Obscuribacterales bacterium | reverse complement strand
GCGGTCGCGGCGAGCGACGCGACGAGGGCGCGCAACAGCTCGCTCTTGCCCGAGTCGGTATCGTACTTATAAATAACAGGCGGCGTGTTGAAACTGGTGTACGTGTAGTACGTCTCCTTATCGTTCTTCCTACCACCGAAACCATTTGCAGTGCCAATTCCAGGAAGCTCCACTTTGCGAACCGGCGCACCGCTCGTAGTGCACTCTTCGATCTGAGTGTAGGCATCCTTCAAGTATTTCAAGAAAAATCTGCCACCGACATAATTGACCTGCTCGAGCGTTTCCTTCCGCTCAGCAAGGATTTCGGTCACATCAATTTTCCCGGACTTCTGGAATTGCTCGATATCGATCGCGATGATTCTCCCCTTTGGACTATCGAGATCCGTAAGAAACCAGAACTTGCACCCATCATTGCCGATGAAGGTATAGCGGGCATCGGCTTTATTCAAAAGTTCAATGACGGATGAATCAGTTTTTGCCAATTCCTTATAGAACACTCTGTTCTTCGGTTCAGTACCCTTCCAGACATGGATGATCAGATAGTTGCCGTCGTCTGAAACAGAACCATCAAAGCCCCATTCCTTCTCGTCTTTGCGCTCATAAACCAGGGTGTCTTCTTCCTGTTTCGTCCCGACCTTGTGGAAGTAGAGCTTTTGAAAATAATTGCGATCCTCGTGCTTGGTTTTTTCAACCGGCTTGTCGTAGCGACTATAGAAGAAGCCCTTACCATCGGCGGTCCACGAAGCGTTGGAGAACTTCACCCATTCGACCTTGTCGTCCAGGTCTTTTCCCGTGTCCACATCTTTGACATACCACTCCTGCCAGTCCGACCCGGCTCGCGAGATTCCATAAGCCATGAGCTTACCGTCTCTGGTAATGTCCATACCGACCAATGCGACTGTGCCATCCTTTGATAGCAAGTTGGGATCCAAAAGCACCCGAGCCTCTTTCGATGAATCATCTTTGACGTAGATCACATCCTGGTTTTGCAGACCTGAGTTTTTGAAGTAAAACAGTCTTCCGCCCTCGAGGAACGGTGTGGCGTATTTCTCGTAGTCCCACAGCTCCTTCAAGCGCTGATTGATTTTCGGGCGCAATTGAACCGAGTCGATAAACGCTCTCGTCACCTTGTTCTCTGCGTCAATCCACTTACGGGTATCTTCAGTGTGAGGATCTTCCAGCCAACGATAAGGATCTTCGATTTTCTTCCCATGATAAACGTCGACATGATCGATCTTCTTTGCTTGTGGGTAGCTGAGCTTCTTACTTTCCGTCTTACTTTCCATCGTTGATGACTCTGATTGTGCTGCCATTACCGCGCCCGGAGAGATGCTCAAGACGAGCATCGTCGAAAAAATCGAAAGCGCGCGTGACCTGTAACAACCTCTATTCATCGACGTTCTTCCCCTCCGGTTCCGCCAAACACAGATCATATATCAAACAGCTGAATGTCGCTGACAGACAGGAGAAAGCATAATGCTTGTCCAATTGCAAACGAAAAATAAGTTATCGTGCAGGTTTTCATTGAGTATTTTGACAAGATCGTTATAATCAGACAATTCGTGGTGAGACAGACTGTATGAAGTCAAAGCAACATACTGCTCGTAAATGCACCGGACTTGCTCTTGCCGTCCTACTTAGCTTGTCAAGCAGCATCTGCGTTCCGTTAGCATCAGACGATGATGCCAGCCCGCAAGCGGCCTTTGCAAGATCTCGCCCACCGGCACTGCCGCCCGATACTGTCAACCTGATCTATCAACTCTCTCAACAGCCAGAGTTGATGAACTTGTCGTATCTGCGTTATGTCGTAGGAGCTCCGGAGAACGAGCGCTCCCAATTCGCGATGAAGGCAAAGAACTACTACTGGTATCAAGAGCCGAAGCGCACATTGCTGTACCAGCTCCACCAGGACGGTCCACAAAACGGAGTCGTGACCAAGTCGATCTTCACCATAAGCGTGCCGGATTCACAGCTCACGACCAAAGAGATGGAGCGCATCTTCGGGCAGCAACATCAGAAAGTCTTCGATCATCAATCCTATCCAAGTGATGTTTATTCCTTTGGACCAAATACATATGTTGCCTTTACTCAACCTCACGACACTTTCAGGGTTAACAAGATCCAGGTCGGCTACCAGGGTCCAGCACTTTCGCCACCTCCACAAGAGGCGGTGTATAGCGCTTATAACTTAGGAAAGAACAAGGCGATCGAAAAGGCTATGAAGAATGGCAATTGGAGCGAGGCAATTACCTGGCTCCGCCGCGATGCTTCGCTGCGACCAGGCGATCCAATGGTCCATATACAGCTGGGAACCGCCTATCGAGCTGGTCTAATGCTCAATGAGGCGATCGCAGAATACGCGCACGCGGCACGGCTGGGTGCAGGCGATCCGGAGATCGACAAGATTTGCAGAGCAGCTCTTGTTGACATGAAGGTATTACCGGCAGGTAATCACCACAACAACCGAAGCTACCTGGCGGGAAATCATCCAGTCAGTGCTGCAGCTGGACTGTAGGGACCGAGCGTCCCAGAAAATAGTTTTGATATTGAAAAAAGCCGGAAACCAAGCCTGATCATGGTATTAAATTCGCTTGACATTGCACTTTTCCGTGGTCTAATTGATGTTGTACTAATGGGTTTTTATGCTCATTACGGAGTTCCCACCTTACTAGCGAAGGCAGCACTTACATGTCAATAGGCAGTGATCGAGGAGCGAGTGATCAGGGCGTCGACCGTGGCGCTTCAGATAGAGTAAATGTGGATGTCGGTTCTCTGTTCGACGACTGGAAGAATCTGCCGTCCAGCAGAGACTCGGATGCGTTGACGGCCACTAGTCTTACGGCTTTCAGCAGTCTCAACGCCGGCGACGGACAGAAATCCGGTAACAGCAGAGGTCCCACGGCTGCCGAAGTGACTTCCGACACGCTGGAGAACGGCTACAAAGACATGACCGCCAGGATGTGGGGAGACGGTTTCGCTGGCTCCAACTCGATATTGGCACAATCCGATTCTTCTTCCACCGATTCATCCCACCACGAAACCAAGAAAGAACGATCCGAGAACGACCGCGATAACAAAGAAAGAGGTATGGCCTCGGCGATGTTCTTGGGACTGGCGTCCGCTGAGATGAATCAGAGCCCGGAAGCTAGAGAGGCTGGAGAGCAGGCCTTGAAAGCACTCGAAGCAAGGGCACGTGAATCTCTACAAGCACCTCTGCAGGGGGTCGGCAACACGTTCGTGACACACTCCGACAACCAAGCCGCTCTCGCCAAGCTACGCAAGCAAGGATTCGCAATTTAGCCAACCGGACACAGTTAAAACATACTGAAGCTCAGTTGGGGTTCTTGAATTAACGTGCCTTTTGGAATTACTCTGAGAGGATGTTTGAACGTTTCTCTTTTTACCAGGTAAACTCCTTCAGTTAGATACAGACGACTGTTTTCAACCCATGCACTCGCGAGATTGCCTGAGTTAGTCGTCCAGCCTGGCATTTCATAAAGGGTTGAATTCATGGGTGCCTCATCGAAATTAGTGTTTGGCGGTAAGGATGCCGTCCTGGTTGTTCACGGTGGCGCTGGAGCGATCTCTCGCGCCAAGTTGACGAAGTCTCGCGAAAAGCAAGCCCGAGCCGCACTGGAAAAGGCGCTAAAGGCGGGACACCATGTGGTCAAGAAGGGTGGCAGCAGCCTGGATGCTGTGATTGCCGCTGTCAAAGTGCTCGAAGATGCGCCAGTCTACAACGCCGGTCGAGGCTCCTGCTTGACGAGAGCGGGCAAGATCGAGATGGACGCAGCCGTCATGGAAGGTACCGCCTTGCATGCCGGCGCAGTTGCAGGTGTTAACTGCGTAAAGAATCCGGTGACACTAGCAAGAGCTGTGATGGAGCACACTCACCATGTTCTGCTTGTCGGTCAGGGAGCCAATTCATTCGCGCGAAAAGCGGCTAAAAAAGCCGGTCTTGAGATTGTCGATACCGACTACTTCTTGACGGAAAATGCAGAGAGAAATCTGCAACGATTTCTCGAAGCAGAGGCGAAGGCTAAGCGACACGGCGGGCAGCGACCATCGGGATTGACGACAGACGGGGAGGAGGAGCACGAAGAACCACTGGGCAAGAAGTACGGCACAGTCGGCGCCGTCGCCGTCGACCAGCTCCGACACGTGGCGGCCGCCACCTCCACTGGTGGCACTGTCGGCAAAGATCCTGGTCGCGTCGGCGACTCACCACTTATCGGCTCTGGCACCTATGCAGACGATGACACGCTGGCCGCATCCGCCACCGGGTACGGTGAGCACTTCATTCGCGGGGCCGTCTGCCACGAGGCGAGCTCACTCGTACGTTACAAGGGGATGACCGTCTCGCAGACAGCCGATCGCATCTTCAATGTCACGCTACCTCGCACCGGGGGTGATGGCGGACTGATTCTGATTGATCCCGCCGGCAACTACGCCATGCGCTACAACACAATCGGAATGTACCGCGGCGTCATCTTCAAAGACGGAACGTTCTTGACTGCAATCTACGAGAGTTGACTTGCAGCGTAGAATCAGGCACACGGAGACCTGGATGGTTAAGATCTACCCATCGCAAATCTGGGGAGACAAACTCCCCTCCGACGTCATTTCTTCAGACAACCCGCCCACGAAAGGCCAACGCCTTTCTGATGGACTCGTTCAGTGCGGCTGTGGCAACGTCGTTAAGGACAACAGCGAGCCTGGGTTGAGTCCATCTTGCAATCTGTGCTGGTCTGCGATTGCTCTACCTCCCAGGTAGAACTGGACCGGCTTCATCTCATCGCCTTGCCAGCAGGCTTATGCGAGGCGGATGTGCCCGCCTCGCACGGTGAACGAAGTAGCGAGTTCCTGGACCTACCGGGGCTCGCTTTTCGTTTTGAGCACGCCTCAGGTCAGCTAATCTTGAAAGGGCATGGACATGCGTTCCAGCGGGAAGACTATCGTTTTGTACATGGGCTCGGCGTTGCTGTCGGGCCTTGTCCTGTTTATCCTGGCAGCATCCGGACATGCTGTGGTGCTTCCCTATTGGGCAATCGCCTTCTGGCTGCTCGTCGGGACAGACTTCTTCCTGAGTCAGGTCAAGAACAACGGCGACTGCGAAGTGGAAGCTTACGAGAACAACGGACCGGCGGGCACGAGCTTCGTCGATCGCTTCTTCGCCTACCTACTCTTCGCACCACTAATTCTGCCGGCTCGGCTTTATCAGCTCCTGACAGACAGGTTGCCTGACTGATGGACTAGATGAGCCTGCCCAGCTTAGCCGTTCCGCGAAGAGCGCCAACCCGCCCAAAACATGGCGCTCTTCGTGTAGTCCGTTTTTCTACGGTCTTCTATCGTAGTTCATTTTTTTAAATTTTTAAACGCAAAACCGGAAGGCGGCGTGTACCACCTTCCGGTCGCGGCTTTAGATCACCGTTTTCTCGACCGCTCAGATCGACGGCAGGCCGAAGCGCCGGCGTTGCTCGATGCAGTGATCGCAGACGAACGGAATGGCCAACTCGGCTTGCAGGGAGCGGTCGACCAGCAATCCGACGATCGCTTCCAACTCCTCGTCATCCTGGGTCGTGTTCTCGCCCTTCTCCTGCGCGGCTTTGAGAGCCGCGAGGCGCGAATTGATGTGTTCACCTGTCTGCACGACGAGCACCAGACGATCGGCAACCGAGTGCATGGCTTGCGTTCGGTTCACGCTCGCGCCACCGATATGGTGTCCGAATTCATGTTCGACCACCGCTTCAGGGAAATCGTCGCCTCCATTAAGATCATGTCGGCCTTCATCCGTGAAGACTCCAACAACGACAGGGACTTGCTTGGTGGAGGCGCTTAAATCTATTTCGCGCATGGCATCAATAACAAGTGTGAGGATT
>CAZISK010000552.1:0-5880 GCA_964541355.1 uncultured Candidatus Obscuribacterales bacterium | reverse complement strand
CATGTCAAGAATTCGTCCAGCCATACGCTCAGGATAGAAGGTCTCGAGATTGTCGAGCTTCTCACCGGTTGAGATGAACTTGATAGGCTTCCCTACAATCTCGCGTACGGAGAGCGCCGCACCACCCCTGGCATCGCCGTCGACTTTGGAGAGGATCAAACCGGTGACGGTCAGCTGCGTGTTGAAAGTATCGGCGACGTTGACCGCTTCCTGACCGGTCATCGAGTCGACCACCAGCAATTTCTCGACCGGCTCGAAGGCTCTGTCCAGGATCATCAGCTCCGCCATGAGCGGCGTGTCGACCTGCAATCGTCCGGCAGTATCGAGGATGACCGGATGCAAACCTTCTTTCTTGGCGTGAGCGATAGCCGCTTCGGCAATCTCTTGAACATCGCCCTGTCCTTCAACAGAGAAGACCGGAATATCTATTTGTTTACCCAGAGTTTGAAGTTGAATGATAGCAGCGGGGCGCTGCACGTCACATGCCACCATAAGCGGTTTCATGCCTTCTTCTCTGAGCTTGTAGGCCAGCTTCCCGCAAGCGGTAGTCTTACCGGACCCCTGCAATCCGAGAAGCATAATGACCGCTGGATCGCCCGTCGTTTCCAGCGGCGCGTTCTCACCACCAAGGATGGTGACGAGCTCGTCATGCACGATCTTGACGAACTGCTGAGCCGGCGTTACCGATTCGAGCACCTCTTTGCCAAGCGCCTTCTGCCTTACGCGGCTTATGAAGATCTTTACCACCTTCAAGCTGACATCCGCTTCCAGAAGGGATTTGCGGACGTCGCCAATGGCCTCTTCGATGTTCTCCGCTGTGAGCTTTCCATCTCCAGTCAGATTGCGGAATGTCGAGTGTAGTCTGTCGGTGAGTGTGTCGAACATATTTGTAGTCCTTTACTTTTTTCCTTTACTGATTGCCAAATAGGATACTGGAGAGGCTGAATGACGGCTCAATGAACCGGGATAAGCTCCTTTATTACCGCGATTTTGTCCTGGATCTCGTCCGGGAAGACAAGCCAGGTAGATTCATAATTTCCCTTGACGAGCGCTTCGATAGCCAGAGAGACTTTCGAAAGCTCGGATGTAATCCCGCCCTCGGTGCGCACCATGATATTGGTCTGCGGATGCTCGTCGCTGGGCCTATAGTAGTCGTACGGACGAAAACCTGTCGATTCGATGCCGATATAATAGTCTGGATCGAGCCCTTTTTCTTTTACGAGACGGCGCGCTTCTTTCTCGATATCTTTGACGAGAGCACCATCCTCAGAGGGAATTCTCATCGCCTTGAACAGTCGGCGATGCAAGAATCGGGAAGACAGATCAGCAAGGATCGGATCCGGATCTTCAGCCCAGCGCTTGATATGGTACATGAGCTGAATGTCGTCCAGCTGCAAATATTCATTGACAGCCAGATCAGCTCCGAGGAACCACTTAGACGTAGCTTCATCAGCAAAACAGACAGGGCGTGAGCTGTCCGTTAAAATTTGCTTGACGCGTTTGATCAGATTGGCGAGCAATGCGCGAGCAGACAGGTTTTTCCTGTGGTAATAAACTTGCGCGTACATGGAATATCGCGCGAAAAGATAATCCTCGACAGCAATCTGTCCTTTTTCACCAACTACGAGAATGCGGTCGTTGTCCTCGTCTATCTCAAGAGACCTCAAAATTCTGTGCAGCGCGAACAAACCGTATTTGGTACCAGTCATATAGCTGTCGCGCAAGAGGTAATCGAAGCGGTCGCAATCAAGCTGACTCGATACGATGTGGGAGACGTATTTTGGTTTATAGGTTTTCTTTAAAACCTTTACAATCATCTCAGCCAGGTCCGGTATCTCTTGAAAGTTGTCGAGAACCTCCCTCACCCCGGTGTCGCCCGCGATAATTCGACAGGACCAATCCTCATGATCGTAGCCAAGTATCTTCTCGGTCACGTGTGAGAACGGCCCATGCCCTATGTCATGCAGCAACGCGGACGCCAATATCAAAGGGCGCCTCTCCGCCATGCCCGGCGTAATCTCCTCCAGCGCTGCGACCAAATGGGAGGCAACATGCATGACGCCCACGGAATGGGTAAATCTCGAGCCTTCAGCACCTTGAAAAGTAAAGTAGGAGACGCCCAATTGATGGATACGGCGCAGACGCTGGAACTCTTCCGTGTCGATCAGGTCGATGATCAACTTCTCAGCTGGATTCTTTCGGTCAAGCACGATGTCTTGATGGATTGGGTCCAAGTATGTACGTTTGTCCGTTCGGTGCATGGCTACCGCAAAACTTCCGCCGCAAGAAAAGGTATCCTATTATACTGGGCTCGATGGCTGAGGTGGTAAGTCCGTATCAGGTGTTACATCAATTACCGCAAAAACCTTTGAGGCTAGGGGATCTGGTAAGCCTGGCTTTTCGCATGTTCAGGCTCAACTGGCGCAATCTCTCGGCGCGCCTCTTCTGGCCGTCTCTGTTAGCAAGCATGTCTGTATGCGCCATCCAGATGGCTATCATACGTTTATACCAGATCTTCAAGACCGCAGGAACCTGGACCAGCTTCGACTCCCTGACGTTAAGCGCAGGCGGAATTGCACTTTGCGTTTCGCAATGGATGCTCGCCATGCGAGCGACCGCACTTTTCAGAGAGGTTTTTCAGCTAGATGCAGACTTCGCCTCAGCGATGAAATACACGAAAAGGAGAAGGTGGTCGGTCTTTACTATCTATTCGACGGGCTGCATGGTGCCCTTCTTCGTCATGTTCCTGTGCGGAATCGGTCTGGCAGTAAGCACGTTTCTGTACGGAATGGGTGGGCTCGCCTCTCTCGCCATTATTCCGCTCTCATTCATATTCGGCTTTTTCATCGCTGTCTCCACGGCTATTTCACTTTTGGCCACTACCTTGTTGTTCTCTGTGGTCTCCGCCGAAGAGATCAATCTGCTCAAAGTAATAGAAAGAGCGTTTGACCTGACCTTCGCCTATCCATTCCGGGGCGGCTCCTACATGTGTTTGCTCGCCGTGGCGCTTGGTTTGGTATTGATCGCCTTCGGCGTATTTCTGATTCCATTTGAAATCTATGAGGGCTACCTGGTCACGAAAACAGGCAACCTGGAATCGCCAATCTATCTTCGAATCCTGGAGACCGTCTCTCAAACCATCAACAACATCGTGTCGATGGCTGTGGCAATCATCGCGTCCGGATTGTACTATCGCGATGTCCTGTTCCGGGCGGAGGGAGCTGACCTGACTGACGCACTGCGGCAACTGGCAAAAAATCCGAATCGATAACGGTAAGAAGAATTCGATTTTCATTACCGTCGATGGGAATAAGGTCGGTCTCATCCCCGGGTAAAATGACTTCCTCACGAGAAGCAAAAAACATTCTGGTCACCTCAATGGCGTTCCCTCGATCCCCATCCGCGATTGTCCACTACAACCACTGATAGTGGCACCGCCGTACATTGCTCGGAGTTCTCCTGGCAAAGCGCGATCATCTCGGTTGAGCCGGTGAAAGCGGTTTTCTCATCAGGATAAACAGTTGAAAGCGCTGTCGAAAAGCTGCTTAAGACATCCGCTCTTCTGCTTCATCTTTCAAGCGGCAAAGCTGAATATCAGCATTATGTAAAACCACATGCTAAATGTTCACCATTGGAGCGCTCTTAAGCTCAGGCAACTCCAAGGAATCGGCAAAAGGTTGAGGAAAGACAGGGTAAACTAATAGCTCCTTTGCGAAGAGATAGATCGTGAATTTCAGTGCGGCCCTCACCAGCGTCAAGAAAAGATGGCCCATAGATAAAGTGGTCGTTGTTGTAGCACTCCTGTTGGGAGCCACCTTGTTCCTCTTTACCGAACTGTCGTCTGAAGTAAGTGAAGGTGAGACTCTCGAGTTTGACAACTCTATCCTTGCCTCCTTTCGCGACCCACAAAATCAGCACCAGCTGATCGGGCCGACCTGGCTCCTTCCGGCGACAAGGGACATAAGTGCTCTTGGTGGCGTGGCGGTAATGACGCTTCTCACCATTCTGGTAACTGCATTTTTTGCACTGCGCAAGAAATGGAGACTGTTGTTCTTCTTTCTGGCGTCAGTTGGAGGCGGCACCGGCACGATGTTGATACTAAAATGTCTTTTTCACCGTGCCAGGCCAACCATTGTTCCACTTCTGGACGATGTCTCGACCGAGGCCTATCCGAGCGGGCACTCGATGATATCCGCGATTGTCTATCTAACCCTGGGTGCGTTCCTGGCTAAGTCAAGCTCCAGTAGACGACTTCGACTCTACTATTTTTCAGTGGCGCTGTTACTGACGTTCTTAATCGGGTTGAGCCGTATTGCGCTCGCCGCGCACTATCCGAGCGATGTTCTAGCGGGATGGTGCCTTGGGATTACATGGTCCTGTTCATCATACCTACTTGCACAAATGCTGCAGAAGCGCGGCATGATCGAGAAGGCAGGCAATACAGACACCACCGGCGACAGCACCGGCAATAGTTGACATTTCAACTCTAAACCACAAAGCGGACCGGTAAGAACGCCATCGGATTCGGTGGCACGTCGAATGTCTGTCGCAGCGGTTACTGCAATGAATGAGCGGTTGACTCACACCATGGGTGGCACGAGGCGATACAATCTACCCACCTCTTATACAGACGAGTCTAAGAGGTAGTTTTCACCAACTAGATTTTCAGGACTGAACTAGGAGGTTGCTTTAGGAGCCATGCGGGCTCTCAGGTATTGCATAACCTGATAGAGAGCTCCGACTCCTACTAATCCATAGACAACTCGTGACATGGTGCCGTCACCGAGAAGGGTGGTCACCAGGTTATAGTTGAAAGCTCCTACTAGGCCCCAGTTGATACCACCAACGATTAACAGAATCGTAAAGAGGAGTTCGATGTGTTTCATATGTTTGATCACCTGAGCATCAAATCCGCAAAAACTACCAGGAACCATACCTGGAGCTGATTTGCATGCTTACGTACCAGTTTAGTAGCAATCCGAAAAGCTGTCAAGAAGCGGGTTGCCGTCGAAACACTGTTGGGTAGCCAATTCGGGGTGAGTTACTTTCCGTTCTTGCCGTAGGGGTACCACCAGGACTTCGCTCCACTAGCAAATTCCCAGTGTACATGCTTGGTTTCGCGAAATTCTTCCAGTCCCTCGATACCAAGTTCGCGAGCCCCTCCGCTGAGTTTCATGCCGCCAAATGGGCCGGCATAGTTGTCGGTAAGTGGATCGTTGATCCAGATGGTCCCTGCTTTTACCTCCTCTAGGAAGATTTTGGCCTTCATCGGATCCTCAGTGAGTATACAGGCGCCGAGTCCGTAATCCGAGTCATTGACCAGGTCTATAGCCTGCTCAAAGTCGTCGTACTCCATTAGAGGCATGGCCGGGCCGAAGGTTTCTTCCCGCATGATCTTCATGGAATGATCGACATGGCTGATCACCGTAGGCTCATAAAAATAGCCCTTTCCGAGATGCTGGGGGCGCTTGCCGCCGGTCAAGACTTTGGCACCGGATTTGACGGCATCCTCAATGTGCGCTTCCACTTTCTCTCTATACTGAGCACCAATCATCGGGCCGACATCGGTGGACGGATCGATGCCGGGGCCAAGCTTCAGAGCCTTTACGAAGGAGACGATCGCTTCAGTGAACTCACCAACCCGTTTTTTGGGGAGGTATATTCGCTCGGTCGATGTGCATACTTGCCCTGCATTAGTGAGGGCGGCATACGACAACGCTCTGGCGGCAAGCTCAGGATCAGCGTCTTCGGCGATAACGAAGGCGTCTTTTCCACCGAGCTCGAGGTGCAACTTCTTCATCATTGGAGCGGCAATGCTGGCAATTCTCTGGCCGATGGCAAGACTTCCGGTAAATGCGATAACCGGAACATCCTTATGGA
>CAZISK010000551.1:0-5884 GCA_964541355.1 uncultured Candidatus Obscuribacterales bacterium | reverse complement strand
CCCATGCCGTGCTGCACGTGAGGCAAATCGCCAGCTGAAGCACCGCCTGACTGAGCAACTGAGCGGTCCACTGAATTTTGGACTACGAGCATTTTGGCGCCGACCGCACGGGAACCAGGTCCGGCATTTGAAAGTCCATTAGGGGTATCGAAACTCATCGCTCTATTTAGTGAGCACAACGACACGCCCCAAAAAACCGCCGCCAGTAAAAAGAATTGTTGCTTGGGAAGGGCCATAACAAAAATAAAAATCTTGTACTAAAGTTTCTCTAGCTTATCATGACCAGAGGTAAGCAGGCTTCAATCAAGAATGCAGATTAAAACCCAGGAAAAATCGGTCTTTCAAGAGACGGTGTCAGACCGTGCGGTTTCCTACGTTTTCCGATTTCTGGTTATGTGGTTGTCCAGCCTCTTCGTTATCGGCATAGTATCCCTGTTGAGCGACATCAACTGGTCGAGAAGGTACCTGGAGCGATCGGTCGGAGAGGCTTTAGGTAGGGAAGTCAGTCTTGGCAAGCTCGCCTGGAACATTGGGTCCAACGGCATCGCCATTGAGACCAACAAATTCACAGTTAAGGGAAAGTCTAGCGAGCCGTTTTTCACATCAGGACACAGCGAAATCGGCGTATCGGTCGGCTCTCTAATCGCGCGCAAACCAGTAATCACTTATATAGAGGCTGCCAACGCTGAAATCGATCTAGTCAAGACTGGTATGAACCAGTGGAACTTTGACGATCTCCTCAAGCCCGGTCCAGAGATCAGGCTTTTGCAGATCAACAACGGCAAGATCAAGATTACCGATACCAGTCCCGAAAAGAGCTCCGTTCATGGGCGCTTAGAGCCGATGCGGTTTGAAAAGGTGGAGCTGAAACTGAACTTCCCTCACAAAAATCGCAAGAGACCATTTTTCCTTTCGTTCTCAATTCCGAACTCGTCCTACACGACTACCGCTAAGCTCGCGGGGCTCGGCATCGGAGAGCTCGAAAAGTGGTCGCAAAATCAATACACCTTCCAGCTCGACGCTCATCAGGTCAATCCTCGTGACGTAGAGCGTCTGCTCGACTATCTCGCTCTCAGTGACAGCAACGACAAATTGCAGTCCGCCCGAACAAAGGAGGCGAGTGTTCACACACACTCCAACCACCCGTTTCCCCACATCAACAATGCAATTCATCCTCTCAGCGGTTTTATCGATTTCGCGGTACAAGGTTCCGGCACCTTCGAGAAGGGCATTCAGGCTGTGGTTTCAGCTAATACAAACAATGCCGTAGTCGATCATCCAGCTATCGGGCCAATAAAAGCAGGATCTACACAAACGGCCGTAACAGCCAACCTGAGCCAATCTAAGCTTTGCTGGCAGGATCTGGTGGTAAAACTGCGCGGCATCGAAATTCATTCATCCGGAGCACTGTCTGAATGGCTAACGCCGAAAGCCAACATCAAAGCAGTCGTCACCGGTCAAGTGCCTGACCTCGGAGTGCTTCAGGATATCATCGAAGCGCCGCAGCCCAAGTCGTCGAAACGTCACAATCTAAGCGGTTTAACCGATAATCTAAGAAGTACGAGATTGACCGGTCGCGCCCATATTGATGTTAAAGTAACAGGCACCATAGACGATACTAATCTCACCACTATAGTAAAGACCAGGGATCTGGCGATCAGCGACATGCTCACCAAGGCGCATCAGCAGTTCCCAATCCTGTTCGCACTTGGGCTGAGCGATCGGGCGAGGGTGGAGAGTGACCTCAAAATAGACGATCAACAGAGAATCGAGATCATAGATGGAAAACTGATAGGACCGGGCACCAACCTCAGCGCTTCAGGTTGGTTGGATTTGAACCACGAGAGAAGCAAGCTGGTGGTCGACGGAGGCAAGATCTCGCTGCGTGATACCGCCATTAGTATCAATGACCACGACGAGACATATAAACAGTTGGTCGGATGGATAAAACTGCCAGGCAAGAACAGCTTTCATCTGGACGGTGTCGCGTCCGCTCATGGCGTACTTACAACCGACGGGTCGAAGTATGCGCTTGACGGGGAGGTAAAACTACACGACGCGCTCTTCGACTTGAAGGACAATTCACTGAAGCTCGACAAGGTCAACGGTCAGATCATCATCAAACAGAGTAACGCCGGCGGCAACATGAAGCTCGCCGGAATAACGGGCGCCATGGGAGACGGCAAGTTCCAGATGGACGGAGCCATTTCTCTTACTCGCACGCCAATAGTTGATCTGACCCTGCACGCAACCCGGTTCGACCTCAAACATTTGAGCAGTCTCGTCAAGCTGTTTCAAATCCGGATGCCTGTTCTATCAGAAAGACAGTTGTTCGGACGAGTCAAGGATGTCGTGTTGAAGGTGTCCGGCACTGCATACGCACCCAAAATCTTCTTCACAGCCGTGCCAGACGACCTCTATTACCAACCAGATGGTCTTACCAGACCGCTCAGAGCAAAAACTGGTGTCATCGTTTACGATAACGATCAGCTCATCCTTCGCGACGTAGCATTCATTGCTAATGGAAAATCGATCGTTACGAGTCTGACGATCGATAAAGTCTCGAGCCAATGTTTGTTGACCAGGGTCAAGACCAAGACTGACAGCATTGAGATTGCCGACCTCAACTACTATCTTTCTTCTCCGGTCATGCCGCCTCCACTGCGCAAAGCCTATACGGATTTTCTAGCGCAACACAAAATAACCGGATTGAAGGGGAAAGGTTACGGAGACATTCTCTGTCTGATGGGCAAGAATGGCGAGATGACATTCGATGGACTGGTCGGATGCTTCAAGACCGCACTCAACATTGGAAGACACCCGATCACCAAACTTGATGGCATATTCGCGGCATCCGGCGATCAGCTGCTGATCCAGGACTTGAAGGGCTATCTCAATGGAAGCAAGTTCTCTCTCGACGGCTACATCGATAAATATAGAAGCAAGACGCCCAATTGGAGAGCGGAGCTTGCCGCCAATCTGAGCGCGAAAGAAATGCTCGACCTGATACCATCCTTCTCCCGTGAGCTTAAGTCCGCGCGTCTATCCATCCAAAGTAAAGGCCCGCTGACACTAAGAGCAAAGGTGCAGGGAGACTTGAATGCCAGTAAAGTATCGTACTCGCTGATCGCGGACAAGAAAGATAGGCTGGTAGTCGAAACACCGTTAGGCAAGGTTCATCAGCCGGATGAAACCCCCTTGACCCTAGACGGACAGCTCGATTTCGACAAAACGAAAATCACAATCGGCGACACTCACCTTCTGGTCGGCGAGACATTGATTAATATGAACGGGGAGTTCGTCTATCCCGAGCCAGAGATGGGTGGTCCAAGTAAGTGGCCGGAGGTGAGCTTGAACTTCAAGCTCCCGCAGAGGTCTCCAATCAAGACATTGATCGGGATGGTCGAACCGCAGCTGGAAAAAGATTTTGATGGTAGCATAATTGGTACCATTTCACTATCCGGAGATATGCGCAATCCCATCATGGTAAGCGATCTTAGTTTCAACGACGTAGACGCAAAGCCTTTCAACATCTCAGGACTCAATGGAAGAATCACCACTTCGGAAGACTCGAAAAAAGCCGTGGAGAAGATCGAGCAAGCCGACTTGAGTGAGGCGCAAGAGGACGAAGTGCCTCTTGCGACCAAGTCGAAGATCGAAGTCGATTCAGCAAAGATCAGACAGCTCCCAGTCACCGAGCTTAAAGCGACGGTAGCGATGATTGCGGGTTCTGCCAATACGGAGCCGGTGATTAAAATTGATAATGGCAAAGCCAAAATTGCCGAAGGTGTAATGCATTTTCAGGCACGTCTCACGCCCGACTCCAATGGCATTTGGGCGAAGGCAGACTTCAAGGAGATCTCCGCCGCCAGAATCGCCGACGAATTGGTGGGAAGACCGGAAGAGATTAGCGGCAAAGGTCAAGCCTCCATAGAGATTGAAACCAAGGGCAAGGACTCCAACCATCTGATAAAGAACTTGAAAGGGCATGGGCAGATAACAATTGACGGAGGCGTGGTCGCACGTTTTTCCGATTTGCAGACCCGCCTCACACAGTACAACCTCCTTACGCAAGGCATCTTTGGTTTCAACTTCAACAATCTGTTGCAGAGCGTCTGGCCGGTAAGAACTGGAGAGTTCACGACTCTCAACAACAGCTTCTCCTTCGGCGACGGATTCTTGAATGTAGACGAACTCCGATTCAGCGGAAAAGATATGCGCATTTGGGGCAAGGGCGTCGCCAATTTAGAAACACACCAGGTTCAGCTTGAAATAGCAGGTAAAATTCCGCGCGTCCAGGGCAGTCTGCTCGGCGGCCCGATGGGAACATTTTCGCGCAGCTTTACGCTTCAGAAATTCATGAAGGTAGTGACGTTCGGGAAGTTAGAAAACCTGCCGGCACTCCCCGTTATTGGAGCGATCGCAACGGACAAGCCGAGAACGTTCACATTCATCGTCGATTCGATTCTAGACAATCCAAAACTGATCGCGCGCTCCATAGAAAAGACATTCAAGTGGTTGCCCAACCGGCCTGAAGCAACTGCCCACCCCGTACCGGGGGTTCAATACGAACACCAGATGTGATATCGAAGCTGTCTTGACTTCCAACGGTAAGGCTGATTCTTTCGGTGAGTTGCCGCATGCCGATGCATGCCGGCGAGACTGTTTCCCACTCACTCAATTGAGAAGGGGAACGCAATCCAATGCGGTTGATTAGCCGCCATGCCTAAACTTTTCCTATTCAGGAAGAAACAATATCAGTCGCCGCCAAAGCACCGAATGTAGGGTCAAACCCTCTATTAATCAGCTTCGCGGGTGGTGGCATGACGATTGCATTTATCAAGAAGCTGTGTATTATATATAACATGAGCACAATCGAATATCCCTCTCCGGCGGGCCAACAGCCCCGGCGTACTGCTGCGCATGCGGCTTTCTCGTCGGTGGCCTTTGGCGACGCACCAGCCTCGGTGGCAATCTCACTGTCATGTGGTGAGGTCACCAACGGACTGGTCGTGAGTGGACGCTCAACCCTTAATTCAGACGGTTCATCGGTCACTATCGCCGAGACCGACTCTAACATCCTCGACACCGAAGTTTCCTCATCGAAGCGGAACGGTGTCGGTAACTCTACCTTGGACGCGTTCGATCGTGCTCGATGCCGGCGAGACGCCGGCGCTCCCAGTGAGCTAAGCACTTCGAGCAATCGTCTCTTCGATAAGGTTCCTCCATCAAAGATAAATAGGATCGATGACGTTCCCAATGTCGAGACGCCTTCTTCGCAGGCGAGTCATAATCGGCCGTTCAATCGTATTGACGCTCTCAATAGACTAAAAGCACAATACATCGATTACGTAGGAGGCGAACGGGCTCTGTCACCGAATACGGTGGCAGCCTATCAGAGAGATATCACCGCATTTCTGAACTGGCTCTCTCAACTGGACCCTGACCTGGAAAGCTTTCCATCACGTCTCGAAGTCTCAAAATTCCTCTCTCACTTGCGCGCACGAGGCAACAACCCATCATCCTGCGCCCGCACTTTGGCCAGTCTTCGAGGCTGGTTCGGCTGGCTCAAAGAATGCGGATTGTCCGCAAGCGACCCCTGCGACGCCTTGCATAACCCGCAAAAAGGACATCGGCTGCCATCGGTAGTGTCTGGCCAGGAGATAAGCATCCTACTGGACAATACTACAAACACGAGAGAGAGAGCCATCTTAGAACTTCTTTACGGCGGCGGTCTGCGCGTTTCTGAATTGGTAGGGCTGAACATAGATGATGTCCATCTCGAGCAAGGATATTTACGATGCTTCGGAAAAGGGCGCAAGGAAAGAATTGTCCCTATCGGTAAGGCAGCTATCCAGGCGGTTCAAGAGTACCTGCTCGATCG
>CAZISK010000550.1:0-5884 GCA_964541355.1 uncultured Candidatus Obscuribacterales bacterium | reverse complement strand
TGATAAACATCTGCGAGCAGATCACGTTCTTCCTTGGTCATGTTTTTCAGGAGTTCGCGAACTGCTTCGACGTCCGGCTTCATCACCTTCACGAGTTTATTGCCGAAACTTCGTTTAGCAGCATCAACAACCGCTCCTGTTGTGTCAATGCCAGTTTCTTGTTTCAACCAACCTGAAAGCGGTCCATAGATGCCAGTCATGGACCCAGCCAGATTTTTTACTAATGGATCCTGCCGCTCGAACGATTCGACTACATTTTCGACGACACCATTTTCGAAAAGGTACTTATGAATATCCTGAGCGCGCCTATCGAGAATGCCTACGTTGACATAAATGGTTTCGCCTTTCGGAGTATTGATCTCGAGATTGTAATTGCCATAGTCTCGACTCAATTTGCCTGTGTCTTGTTCGAGGTTGGCGGAAAATGATTTCGTTTCTCCGGTGCCGGAGCTCCAATTTATTTGATCATTGGAGCTCCAGATCACGGGCTGTTCCGCGAGGCTTTTGTACTCGGAAATTTTATTGATCTTACCAGCGCTGTCATAGCCAAAAATACGCTTTACATGATTGCAATCAATAGTTTCCACAAGTAGTCCGCGGGCATCATAGGCTCTGGTGAACTGTGGATCCCCTTCCGTGATGCGATAAGAACCATCAGCACTTCTAACCTCTGCACGTACATTTGTTGTGTCATCAATCACGATAGTACCGTTGGCGCTAAGCTGCACGGTTCCTTCAAAACCGTTTTGAGAGCCGGACTTGAACCATTGCTTCTTTTCAGCGTTGTACTTGAGTTCGCCCGCTTCGTGTTTTACATAATTAACCATTCCGTCTTCGCCATAGCCGAATTCGCGAATGAAACCTTTCACGTTTTGCCTGAGCAGCCGTCCTTGTCCGTCCGCCCAGCACTCTTCACCGCTACTCGTCTTGATATGTAGTTCTACGACTTTGTCTTTCTCGTACTTATAGCCAATCTTCGTGCCGTCAGCCCGCTTATCCTCCGCAAGACGTCCGTCGCTGAACTTCATTGTTCTGCCGCAGACTTTATAGACGGTGCGTTCTTTGCCATCTTTGCTTTGAAGTATCAGAGAACCATCCGCGTTGAACGATGGAAAAAATTGACGAGTCTCTCCAGAACCGCCTTCGGTCCATGTTTCACCGTCCTGGCTATTCCACGTTTTTCCATCCGGCTCGGTGACACGCACCATTTTTGGAGGCGTTCCTGCATACCCAAAACCGCGCGATTGTCCATTCGCCATCTTTATATTTTCGACATTACCGGCCTGGTCGTATTTGATTGTCACGCCTGAGGTATTCGTCGCGCTAAGGGAACCATCATTCGCGCTCTTAAATTTGATGACGCCATCAGTGGTGACAGAATAGTCACCTTGTTTCGTTTCGCCGGTTTTACTGTTGCACCAATCGGTGCCATTGGTCGACTTCCAGGTGCCATCGGAAGTTTCAATTTCATTGATCTCCGACTTTTCATCGTAGCGAACGTATGTACGCATTCCTTTTGCGTCGCCAACTTCCGTAACTTTATTGGATACAAAGTCTTTTTTCAGAAAAGAGCCATTTGCATTTCGTTTCGTCAGAAAGTGACCGCCTACGCCGTCGTTTTCTACCCAGCCATCGGGTCTTCGCGTGAATGATGTCGGGACGTATCTTTCTCCTTTAGCGGCGAATAGCTTGAAGGCATCTTTCGAAAATTCCCAATCCTTCGGAGCCATTTTGATGCAGCCGGATTCGTCAGCAGTAATTGACCCTTTCCAGCGCTCATTCGTTTTTGTGTTTAACCATTCACCGACTCCCGTTCGGACCCATTGACTGCCGTCAGGGAAATCGACTTTGCTGACCTGGTTTTGAGAATCGTAGCGAACTCTTGTCTCCTCATTTTGTGCCGTCTTGACCGATACAGGAAGACGGTTAGCGCCAAAACGCATTTTCGATCCATCAAGGCGGTCTACGTCGTAAACGGTCTGATTGTAGTCGGCCACAGCTGCAGACTCGAATTTGTTCTGTCCTTTGTCGTCTAATTCGAACGGGAGTATCGGCGCTTCTGTCCTGAAGACAACGCGATCTGACAAAATTTCATATCTACCCAGTTTCGAACTTGCGCCCGGATGTTTCGGTCCGTCTACTTGCTGCCACTCAGCACTATTGGTCGAGGTATAAACGGCGCCATTCGCTTCGGTAACCTGGACTAGTTTTCCATTTTCATAAACGAAATCTCTGCTCGCGCCAGTAACATCTGTCATCGACGTGATGTTACCTCTTTCGTCATACTCTAAGCGGCTACCATCATCAGAACAGACTTCTATCAACTTGTTGTTCGAATCCCAGACCTTTATGGAACCATTAGGCTCTCTACGTAGCCTGCCGCCACCTTCGAGCGAAAATTCATAGGTCCCGTTTTCGTATATTTTAGGATTCGTGGTGGTATAAAATTCGGTATCGGTACCTCCGACAGTAAATCTCTTACCGTCCTGTGACGAAAGAACGAGTCCGTTCGATTCTCGAATTTCACGGATGGCGCCATCAGCTCCGCGCTTAAATTCGATCCAGTTGCCGCCACCATTTTCCGTACGCAGAATTCTCCCTTTCTTATCAAAATGAACTCTGCCACCATTTTCGAGGTCAAAGTATCCGTCGCTTGCGTTGATCTCTGCATCGATCACCCGAGCTTCCTTACCGGACTCGGGCAACAGCGGCTTTCCCGATGGTATGCCGTCGAGAGCAGCGTTTCCGCTGTTCACATCGTCAGGTTGAACACTGCCGATTCCAGTTGCGCTTGGTATCTGCTTATTTCGCGAAGCCTGCGTATTAAATATCTGTGAGCCTAGCGAAGAACCGAAGCCGTTTGCCGATTGCGGCGATGCAGTCCCATCTTTGGTCTGGGCGTACTTGAACTTGTCCCAATAGGTTGTCTTTGTAGCGAAATTTCGTACCGATGGTTCTGGTAAAAAGCTATTCGTTAGTGTGTCGCCAAAATCAAATGCTTCACTATTGTTCTGTGCCATGCGCTCCTTCTCCTTCCTCACATCCGATTCGACCTCAGCGCCCGAAAACTTCGTGGCATTGGCGATCCCGCCCCCGCGATTGCCTGAAGTTGTCTGTTGATTGTTACGATAGGTGCTATCTGTGAATAATTTGTCCAAGGGGCGGCGGCCATAAGCGAAATTCTGAGTGGACGAGCTCAGAGTGCGGCCATTTCATCGCTGCCTGATCATCGAAACCTTCAGACCACCTCGAGCTAATCTCTCTTGTCTCAGGCGCCCTAGCATCGGCGATCGCCAGAAAGAAACCGGAAATTCAGGTGCGCCATGATGCGCAAGTTTTGCCGCCACACGACCGAGACCGCCGAGACCAATGACTGTATCCCGATGCTGAATTTGTTGAAAAAAATGGCGTCCTGTTTCCCGAGGTCGCGGGCTAGAGCGTCGCAGGAGCTTCTTTCTTGGCCAGGAGCGATTTGCCGAAGACTTCGCCGACATGATGTCCGCCGATCATCTGTCCAACGAGAGACTCGGAGTAACAGAGCAGGACAGGATTCTTTGTCAGCACTGCCAGTTGGTAGTTATCCAGCGCCATGTGAGATTCCTCATTCAGCACTTTCCAGCGGCTCTCCAGTCTCTTGTCGAGATAGAGCTCTTTGAGCAACTTGCATTGCTCTGGACCACCGGTCGCCATTACGAATGCTACCAGTGCGGTCTTTGCGGCCGGACCGACGAATGTCGGTGTTAATGAGGCGGCACCGAGGAGCGTCTGTACCACGGAGGATGATACCATCGCAAATTTAGAGCGATGATTGTACTTATTGAGATGCTTCTTGATCTGGTGAATTACTGGATCGTCCTCGAGAGAAAGTTCCAGGATCTGTCGGTGCATTTTTTGCTTTTGTTGCACATCCCATGTCTCTTTCTGGAAGTGCTCGTCTGTTATAGACAGCTGGCTTGCCATGAGGACAAGATTGGCTCTGGCTTTTTCGGCTTCTTCTTCGCCAACCAGATCTGAAAGGGCCGCGACACCAGATGCGGTGACCGCCTTGCCACGCTCTTGATCGGTCATGCCGAGACCCATCGAAATTTGCATCATGCTGGAGACCAGTTTCAGGTGAACCTCGTCTATCTGCTTCTGACGAGCGTATTCAGCAGAGGCGCGGCTTTTGACCTTCAGTTTTTCCCCTGTGATGATATCTCCGGCTTCGCTTGATGGGCCAAATCCTCTGTATGGAATAACGTAGTTGCAAGCATCCTTTGATTCAGCAATTATGATCTGGCTGCGCTTTCTATAGTGGCTCACCGCCTTTTCAAGCCCGGCTGTACTCGGGTCTCTGGAAAGAGCACAATCGAGCAATTGATCGATCTGTTGAGATGCAGATTCGTATGGATCTGAGAAGCTTATCGAACCGGACAGCTCGTTTGATTGCATCGGAGCTGCTTTTTTATGTTTTATGAAAACCAGTGGGCCAGATATAGGAAGAGACCAGGCGCCGAACAATCCTTTTAATCCACGTTCCTTAGATTGTTCTTGCTCTTGCTGACCCGGCTGACCGGCAACCATATCCTCGTCGGTAGAGAAGCCGCCGTCTTGCAGTTCTTGCTCTCCATTGCCGGTCGAACCGGATATGAGCGCCTGCGAGTCATCGGCCGGCGACTCTTGCGGGAGCGTGTCGTTAATGGAGATGGCGAAGCTATTCGCATCGTGGACGGAGTTGTCGTTAGTGCTGTGCTCGGTGGCGTGAGCGCCAGGTATCGATATTGATACTATATATAGTGCGACCGATGCAGCAATGACAGCGCGGCTGTGTTTCTTAATCATGATTCCAGGTAGACAAGATATTGACAGGCTACCTAGATTACCAGATAGTGCGGTTTGAGTTGTCAGTCTCTTGGTTAGTAAGTTTAAAAGGATTCTAAGAGGTCTGAATTTTTTGCAACCAGAGTTCTGCATTACCCGACCCTGGCATCGATTCAACTCAACGGTTTCCGACCGCGTCTTACATACAGTTAATGACGACATGTTGCTGCGATGTCGATTGTATTTGCAGCGCCATAATTATTGTTTGGCGCTGAATAACGAGCAGATCACATGGTTGGTACCGCTGCCAGTACCATAGGTAGAAATGCTGCGGCCCAACAAACTTCATCGTGATATTGCTGGTAGTGGCATCAGAGAACTGCGTCTCAACGAACTTTTTGGGCTTCCCAGTTGCCACCGCCCTCGGTTTTTCCAGATAAATAGGCTCCCTGATAATCTGGCTCGTCAACCCAGGTGACCTCGCCCTTGAAGGTCATGCGCCGTTCCGGCTTATTCACCTGTTTTGTCTTGATGGCAGGATATTTTCGAACCAAAGTTACTTTGGGATATGAGTACCAGCCTTGCTCGATCGTGAATTTCTCGTTGGTGTTTTCGTCCATTCCGTGACCTGTGACCTTGCCGTTGAAGAGCTGCTCCAGGAACATAATGGAGTGCACGGTCTTGAACTGATACTCAAAGCCGATATTCCACTTACCAGACAGGTCCGGGGGACCTGAAGGTTGCTGCGCCGGTGGCGGTTGAGCAGGTTGCTGAGCTTGGGGCTGCTCAGGCGGCGTCTGTTGCGCTTCCCAATCGCCGTCGAACTGTTTTCCCTTGAATGCGAAGTGATAGCGTCCATTCATGTATCCATGATCGATGTCGATTGAGCCGCTGAACTCTACAGGTGGTTGATTTGGATCGGCGGGATTTTGATATCGCTTGAAGAACACGACCTGATCCTTCCGCATCAAGCCGTTTTCAATGAGGAACTGCTTACCGCTGACATCATCGGTACCGTCGCCGGAAAACTTGTCTCCGTTCTGCTTGAGATTAATGTGGCAGGCTTCAACCTGGTTGTTGAATG
>CAZISK010000549.1:0-5885 GCA_964541355.1 uncultured Candidatus Obscuribacterales bacterium | reverse complement strand
ATGATTCGTGCCAGACTCTGTCCAAGAATTGCATCTTTTTGCCAACCGAAAGTGCGCTCGGCAAGTACGTTCCAGTCCGTAATACGCAATTGAGAGTCTACGGTCATGAATCCGTCGAAGGAATGCTCGAGCACCTTCATGCGCTCCATTCTGTGGCGGAGATCAATCGCGATGCGATTGCGCTCAACGGCAAATTCCAGAGACCGAGTCAACGACTCTTCATTGGCTGTCCCTTTGACGAGATATTCTTGTGCGCCCATTCTGACGAATTCCAGAGCTAGTGCTCGATCATCGTGAATTGACAAAACTATGATCGGAAGATCAATTGCTTTTGTACGCATCGTGGAAAACAGGCTCATTCCAGTTGAGTCCAATTGCGAGACATCGAGTAAAATCGCGTCGATCGTCAATTGACTTAGCTGCTTCGACATCTCCTCAATTGTCTGAACATAAGTCGTCTTTATTCCAGAGTCAGATAATGCACAGGATTTCTGCGCCATGAATGTATCTTCAACTACCAGAATGTTCACTGTGCTTCCTCTAGGGACAGCACCTCATCAATTTCAGGCGGTGAGCGATTACTTTGTTTGAATAGAACTGCAAACTTTCTGCCTGACCAAAACAATGATGACGACTGCGGGGACTGGGATTAAACTAAGCAGGCAGATCCTAACCATACACTGTGAAAGGGATTCCGGCAGAAATCCAAAACTGTCGGATACTTACATTATGCCACATTCACGACGATAAAGCCATAAAGCCGTTCGCCTTGGCACCCTACCCCAACTGCAAAGTGGAACAGACACGACTGATTGAAACACTACGTGAACAGCTATGAGCGAATGTTCTGATTGCCATATCTTGCAGCGGTCAAGTACGATAGGTTTGAGCCCCTTATAGAACATCGATTACTATGCGCCGATTTTCCAAGTCGATCTGGATAATTGCAACACTGGGTGTCTTGATTCGCGCAGTCGCTTATCTGCAAAATCGATCTTTGTACTTAGATGAGATTCTGTTGGCACTAAATGTGATGCAACGTTCGTTCGGGGAGCTGGCAACCCCACCCCTCGGGCTACATCAAATGGCTCCCATAGGTTTTCTCTATCTTTCCAAAGCTGTAGTTATTCTCCTCGGCTGCAGCGAGATGGCACTACGACTGGTGCCATTTGCGGCAGGACTGGCCGGACTGGCTGTCTTCCCTTTTGTTGCCGAGAAATGCCTCCGGCGCGAGGCCATTCCCTACGCAATGACATTCTGTGCGCTTTCATTTGGGCTGATTTACTATTCAAGCGAATTCAAGCAGTACAGCCTTGATGGACTTGCATCGATGCTGCTGTGCCTGGTGGGCTTCTCTATTCTGCAACAAACCAAGAAATCAAGGCCGATTATTCTGGTTATCCAGTTGCTGACAATCATGTTTGCATGCCTTGCCTCATTCAGCTCATTTTTCGTGTCATTGTCAGTCTTAATCGTCCTGGTCTCGAACACGTGGACGAGTAAACAGTGGGAAAAGCTCCTTCTCATTTGCCTGGTCGGTTGCTGCATGGCACTGTGCTTCTGCGTAACATTCGAGACATCGTTCCGCACGATCGACCCGGGCGGGCGGGCATCATTCCTGTCGGACTGGACACGGGCTCACGCCTTTATGCCGGTCGCAATACCTGGAGACGGTCGTTTTCTCTGGTTGGCCACAAAGCCGAGTGCGCCACTGCTGATGGTGCATCCTTCACCAGAGATGCAGGGCTTGTTAGCCTTCGTATGGATCGTAGGCGCCGCCTCGCTCTTTCGTCGGAGTCGCCAGAACCTGGCTCTATTGCTGTTGCCCGCGGCATTTGCTCTAATCGCATCGTCCTTCGAGATTTATCCCTGGAGCGGCCGATTTCTGGTTTTCCTGGCACCGATGGTCTGTCTCTTTTTGGGCGAAGGAACACTACTGTTGTTTAACTCCCTGAGAAAAAAAACTCCGATCGTAGCCACAATGTTGTGCACCCTCATACTCCTTAGCCTGGTCGGAATCAATGCCTATGACATTGCTTTTTTGAGATCGAAAGAGGATTCAAGAACAGTTTTTCAATACATTCAGGGAAGCGGCAGCCCCTTCGATACGATGTATTTGTACGACCACTGTGTTCACCACTTCAAGTATTACTCGAAGAGTATTGACTTTGGTGACTGCGCTACCGATACCGGCTATAACTCAGAGCCAGAGTTTTTCCACCAACACTTTCCAGGACAACGTGTATGGGTCGTCTATTCGAAATACGCATCCGGTGCCAGAATCGGGACAGAGCTTCGAAAACATTTTCGAGTTATAGACTCGATCTCACAGAGAGGTATGGAAGGCGTACTGATCGACTGTTCCACCTATAACTAGTTCTTTGAGAAAGAAATACGACGCAGAACCTGTACGTTCGAGAACGTCTGGAAACTGTTGGCAAGATTAATCCTGCAGACTGTGCGCCACCTGCATTTCCAGATTTCGAAAAATACGTCGTCGTTTTTCTAACTTCAATCTCATTTTGCCGACCGCAACTTTTCTCTTTCGGCATTGTATTGCACTTGTCCAGCACAGGACGTTGCAAACTACAATTCGGAAAGGATGTTTCAATGAACAAACAAATTAAAGCAACTCTAGTGACCGGTCTTATCGTACAGATGGTAGCAGTCTCAGCGCTACCCGCACATGCGCAGCGATGGAAGGTCCGGGGAGCACAGGGCGCTGCAGGTGCCTACAATCAAGTCGGTCAGTATGGTCAAAGGATGGGCGCTCAGGCAGTTAGATTCGGCCAGGGCGGCTTCAGCGCCAGAGCAGCACAGGTCAACGGACCGAACGGTGGAAGCGGTCAGCGCGGAGCATTCAATGCATTCAAAAAAGGAAGTGGCGGCATTCATGCATCCGGCTCGCAAGCCGTGGGACCGAATGGCGGTAACTATCAACGCGGTGGCGTGACGGCCGCAGGACCAGGCGGAGCCTACCACAACAGCCAGTTCGCCGGAACGACGGCAAATGGAAGCACGCTCAATCGTAATTCGACGGCACAAGCAGCAGCTGGGGTTGGAGCCACTGCCAATAAGGGATTTAACTATGCCGGAGCCAACGGCTCCAGTGCCACTGGATACAAAACGAACAATTATGATGCTACCACCGGCAGTGGTACATCCACCAGCGGACGCGACTTCAACACTGCCAGCGGTGAGAGCTATGGTTACGACGCCAACACGACCTACAACAAAGGCCAGGGCTTTAACACCACAGTTGACACGCAAAACAAACAAGACTACACCATAGACTATTCTAAGGGCTCTAAGCCAGTCGTGACTCCGACCTCCACTAACTAGATTCACGACGAGACGCAAGTTGAAAGCACCTGAACGATCATCAGGTGCTTTCAGCGCATCAATACTTCGCGCAATCTCTATCGACTGACACGGGCGAAGAACAATTAAGTGAAGCTTTCGCTCTAAAAACTGTCACACCTGGGACCGACTTTCGTCACAAATCAAACCCTAGAATGCAGATCGAAAGATGGCATTCTTCAAGCAGATTCGCTTTCCATCAATAAATAGGTTGAAGCAAGTACGAACAAATTGGCACAAGGCAATAGATCGAAAATAAAGACAATCTCAAGTCAGATTGCACGTGACATACAACGAGAGCTGCTTCGATATCGTTCTCATTCTTCATCAAAATTTTTCCTCGACGATCCAAACCGTTTTAGCCGGCCGTGCACGACCTTCGTGGACTTGACTACGTCGAAACATAAAAAAACTTCCCGCCCTAATACGTAGTCTCCCCACGCTGGGTACTAATTAGCCACATTTGAACCCTTATTATGACGTTCTGTCTTGCAATTGTTTTGTTCCTGCGTTGGTAGCAGCACCAATGCACCCTTCTCCGCTAAAGTCAAAGCAAAACGCAGAATTCGATGCCAGCAATGGTGTCGCATAGGTTTGGATATTGCAACAACACTTGCACTATCACAACTAAGTGCCAAGAGCGCTTCGGTCACGCATCTCCAATTTTGTCCGCTCCGGACTAACGCATTTCCAAGGGAAGTTAAGAAGTGGTTGAATTTAGTGAAGGTAGTCCAGGTCCCCGGGGTGGTTCGCGACCCCGCGTTTCTGAAGACAACAACTTAGTAGCATATTTCGGTGATTCCAGAGGCAAAGACAAGCGCGACAATACTCGCGATAACCGTCCCACGACACAACCTCAGGACAAGCCGACTCAACCGAAACCGGTCACGCCAGGAAAAGACAACAATCCGCCACGACACGTAGTACCGAAAGAATTCCCCTCGGTACCTGGGTTGCAGCCCAGAAAAGATGTGATACCACCCACGGTGACACCCAAACCAGGTGATCGGCAACCGACGGTGACTCCAAAACCAGGCGATCGGCAACCGACGGTGACTCCAAGACCAGGCGATCGGCAACCGACGGTGACTCCGAAACCAGGCGATCGGCAACCGACGGTGACTCCGAAACCGGGAGATCGTCAACCGCAGGTGAAACCGACAGACCGCATCGTCGTTCCTCCGCCGGCGGTCCAACCCACCGATCGTACACCCCGAGTCTTCCCGGGTCGCGATACGGTAATCAATCCTCCTCTGACGCCCCGCGATCCGAACACGCCACTGGTCCAACCTCGAATCAATTTTCCAAACATCAAACCGTCAGCACCCAAAGACCAACAACCGGTCGTGCCTAAGACACCCGGTGACAGGCCGGTTGTGCCTAGAACACCCGGCGACAAGACGGTCGTCCCTCCCGTATTCCCAGATCTGCCAGGCAGAAAGCCGGCGGATCGGACTCCTTTGGTTCAGCCCAAGAAAGATGTGCCTCCGGCATCGCCCACGGATCGCTTTCCGACCTTGCCAGGTCGCAAGGATGTGCCACCACCTACAGTGACTCCCCGAGAACAGCCGGTCATTCCGGGACTACCAAAACTAACAATCCCCACAGACCAGCGTAAGACTCCGCTCACGCCACAACGTGACCTGAGGGTTCCTCCGTTGAACAGTGGACTGGATGGAGTTGTCCGAGACCTCGTCGGTCCAAGACCAGGACAACGAACAGTTCAACCGGTTTTCCCGACTGATTCTGTCCCCGGCGGACAACAGTCCCGACCGAACATCGGTAGAAATCTGGTCGGCACTATAGTCAGGGATCTGATTGACCCTACTGGTGGTGGCGGCTACGGACCAGGATACAATCCATACAATCCCCAATCGAACCGATACTACCCACAGACAAATGTCTTTCCCGGCAGACAGTCGGGCGTGCAAGGCATCCTCAATAGTGTCGTCAACGATCTTATTAATCCAGGTGGGTACGATCCGCGCTACCCTCAGTATGATCCTCGAGGACAGTACGATCCACGCTACCCTCAGTACGATCCGCGTTACCCTCAGTACGATCCGCGCTCCCCTCAGTACGATCCTCGCTACCCTCAGTATGCTCCTCGAGGACAGTACGATCCACGCTTCCAACCGCAATATGATCCTCGGTTTCAACCTCAATATGATCCTCGGTTTCAACCTCAATATGATCCGCGCAGCTCGCGCTATCAACCCATATTCAGACCTTCGGTCCAACCGCGCAATCTCGTAGGAACCATTGTCAATGAAGTAGTCCGCGACTTAATCAATCCTGGTGGATACTCGCCGGGCTGCGGACCATCCGACTGCGGACCGCGACCGTATTACCCGGATCAATTCCAGCCCGCACCATACCCGGGAATGTATCCGCAAGATCTCTATCCGCAGGATCGGGGACGATTTCCAAGATTGGCTCCCAACGGACCGCTTCGCAACTTGATTCGTCAGGGTATCAACGATCTGGCCAGCAATCCGCAGGCACTCGAAGGTCTGGTCAATACG
>CAZISK010000548.1:0-5888 GCA_964541355.1 uncultured Candidatus Obscuribacterales bacterium | reverse complement strand
TTCATGGATCGCCTTGATCGCAGGCATGGTCGTTTTCGTTTTGAAAACAATCCTGCGGCCTAATCAGCCCGAGCTTACATCTCCCCTGTCGCACGCATTGCGGGCACCGCTATTGGTTCCACTCTTGGTCCTTGCCGTGGTGCTTTTCGTCAGCGGGATTGTTAACGGCGGGTTCAAGGAGGCGTTGAGCTCGGTGTTCAGCCTCAAGTCGATTTTGGTTTACCTGGTCGCTTACAGCTCTTTCCGGCGACCGGAGATTCGAACCGCGGCGCTTAGCACCCTCTTTATCGCAGGCGCAATTGCTGGTATCTGGGGCGCAATCCAGCAGCAACTCGACTTTCATCCCTTCGAAAAGTTCAAGTACCTGCAAGCCTCAGGATTCATGGGCAATCCGATGGCGTATGCCGGGCAGATGGAGATTACCTCATGTCTCTCTCTTGCCTTCCTTCTAACCGGTGGGTACAAAGCGCTTCGTATCAATAACCGCACGATTTTTGCCATTCTTGTTGCCTGCAATATGGCGGGTCTGTTCTTCGCCAGCGAGCGTAGTGCTTGGCTTGGCGTTTTCTTCGCCGTGCTGACGATGTCGGCGTTGCACTCTTTTGCGATGTTCGGAAGAATTGGTCTTTTGACCGGAATCGTTGGACTCGTCTCATGGTTTTGCGTTCCGGTCGTACAGAAAAGGCTCATTCCGATGCTCACGAACATAAAAGGCGACGTCGGTGTGCAAGCTCGTTTCGTCGTGTGGGAAAAATCGTTAGAGGTCTTCCGTTCGCATCCGCTTCTCGGCGTCGGAATCAACAACTTTCCGAAGCTCGATATTCCCGAGGCAATTGTGCCTGGGGAATCGACACATCTGGTGCACGCTCACAACAATGTCTTGCATATAATGGCGACGCTTGGGGTCATTGGTCTTTCGTCATACTTATATTTGCAGTTCAGCATCCTATTGCTTACGGTAAAGGCCTGGTGGCACAAACCGATCGAGGCTGTCGATTCCGCCGCAGAAAAACGCTACTCACTCGACAATGCCATCGGGCTTGGTCTGCTCGGCGCCCTGGTTTCGTTGACGATTGCCGGCTGCTTCGAATACAATTTCGGTACCGGACATGTCCGCCTCATGCACTGGTTCGTACTGGCGCTGTTGGTCCGACAGGACTCTGTCGGATCTGACAAAAAAGACTCTGCCGCTTAATCCGTACTTTTAGAAAGATGAACTAACTGTCCTGGTAAGGACCAATCGAGAGTCGCTGTATTCCTCGGAAGACGAAGTGCAGAGTCAGACCTCAACCGCTGGCGCACCCGTTAAACGTGGAATTTAGTCCACGCCAGGCTTTTGAAGCGCCAGGCCGTAAGTATTCCCATTACGGTTACGGAAGTTGTCATCGACCACCAGGCTCCGGGTGTCCCCATATTTAGTACCAGGGCAAGGACGTATGCGACCGGTAGTCTGATTATCCAGTTGCAGATGAAGGTTATCCACATCGGTGTCCTTGTGTCTCCTGCGCCCTGGAGGGCGCCCGAGAGAATCATCGCCGTTGCCAGGAATGGTTGGGCGAGCGCATTGATTTTGAGATAGCTGATCACGTATTCGATCGTAATCGGATCGTGGCTCATATGCCGCGCAATCGGGTCTGCGAAGATGAATAAAATTGCGCCCAGGAGAGTCAAGAGCGCGACTCCGACGCCGGTTACGCGCCAGCCCGCTCCGATCGCTCTATCCAGTTCGCGGGCTCCGAGATTTTGTCCGACGATCGATCCGACCGCCATAGACAGTGCCATGATCGGCATGTAAGTCATTCCTTCGACACGCATGCCCACAGCCCAGGCGGCCTGTCCTTCAGTCGGATTTTTGCACGAAGCTAGTATGAAAAACAGACCGAATACTGAAAGCGACCATGCCATTCTTTGCATTGCTGACGGAATACCGATGTTGATGACGCGCTTCAACATCGTCCACGACGCGGGAAATATCTGAAACAGGCAGTTGCGCAATGGTGAGTTGTACAGGCGCCAGATCGCCACGATACTGGCTACGGTGCCTCCCACGATGGCGGAGTAAGCAATTCCTCTTATGCCCAGACCTGCTACCGGCCAGTTATAGTCAACGGTCAGGTAATCGCCGGTGATGTGAATCGATGTCATCACAAGAACAATCAATAGGGTCGTTTTCGCATCTCCGATGGCGTTGAATGCTGCGTTGGCAACATAGATGATGCTCCAGGGAATCATTCCGAGGCCGAAGAGACTCAGATATGTGCTTCCCAATTGGTTGACATCAGCCGAGTTCGAGAAGATATCCAACACGAAGCGCGCGGTGAAAAGCGCCAGCATCGTCAGCAATACACCAAGAGTGAGCGAAAGCAAGAGCGATTGACCGGCAAAGCGAGCCGCTCGCTTCTTGTTGCCGGAGCCCCAATGCCGCGAGACTATTGCTGTTGTCCCGGTTCCTGTAGCCATTATGAAGAGTACGAAAAGAAAGATTATCTGCTCGGAAAGCCCAACTGCTGCTTGGGACGCCGAGCCCAGGTGACCGGCAACATACAGGTCCGTCATTCCAACCAGGCTGCTGGCGATCGTCGTGATCAAGAGCGGCCAGGACATGACCCATATCGCTCGCCAGATGTTGCCTTTGATGAGCTCTGAGCGATTGTCTTTCTTTACACTGTTGTTCACAGTTGTGGTCGTCATACTCCCTGCTCTGAAGCGTAGGTAGTAAGTTTATCGCCAATTTATCCTCAGCCGGAAAGTTAATCATAAAGTTAGACAAGGTAAGAAAATGCCGGAAATGGCGCCTTTTTTGATATAACTATTGCCTTGCGCCCCAGCTGCATAGGAGTGTGGAACTGTGACGACCAAGATGCACAGCAGAATGTACGGTTGGAAGTATGTATGGCTCGAATTCGCCGACGAGTTCGAGGCTTCCGTTGAAGACCCCAATCCCGATTCGAGCCACACGGAGATGAGTATGATTGTTCCGTTGTCGGACAATGCAACCTCTCTCATTTATACGATGCACCCTGCAAAACAGGGCGGGCAACACTATACGACGGTCGAGACCTCGTACAAAGGGGTTGGCGATTTCAAATTTGCCATTCACCCTGAGAAGTGGACCGATGGGTTTGGAAAGCTCCTTGGTATGCAGGACATAGTGGTTGGGCATGCTGATTTTGACAAGCTGTTCATCATCAAAGGCAGCGATGAACAGCGCATCAAAGAGTTGTTCCAGGACGCAACGGTGAGACAACTCATGATCGATGAGCCGACCATGCAGCTCTGGGCTCATTGTGAAAACGCTGACTCGGCGCCATCCTCCAAAGCCTTGCGTGGAGAGCAGAATCGGTTGACTATGCGCGTCCAGGGCGCAGTCGATGATTTCGAGCGCCTAAAGGCGTTCTACAATTTGAAACGTCGCGTTCTGAAGACGCTAGTCAAAATCGGCGCCGCCTGCGATTAGAATCCGCTACCTAATGTATAAGTGCTTCCGTTCAGTCGTATAGAGACAGCGAAGCGCGAGATTTTTGGTCCTTTCGGATTATCTTTCTCGACCGCTCTGGGTGCGTCATCAACTGCGTAGTAAACAATGTCGGGGTTGTCCCGACGCATCTGCTCGAGTCTTCCGAGCAGATCAGATCCGGATATAGTAAGACAGTGGTTCTTGGGCATTTTGTCTGTCGCCCAGTCGTTATATTGCAGGAATCGTCGTTTGATCTCAGCTCCTTTACCATCGGCGTTGATGCTCACGAGGACGATCTTTCCTTTGGTCCCATCGACCTGCAAATTGCGGTCTTCCACTCCATCAACCGGCAACGTTTGGTTGGCTCCGATGATGTTGTTGTGCTGAAAACGTGCTGGATATAGGCTCAGAGTCTCGTCTGATTCATCTATGTAAAACAGATATGCAAAGCAATTTCTCTTGGAGCGCAGCGTAATCGAAAAGTGATCTCCCATCTCGTACTGGTCGGCGGGCTTATTCCAGAGCCCTTCGAGAACTGGAGCAGTCTGTCCGATTCCGGCGTTGAAAGAAGCAAGGGTTATAACCAGCCAGAGAGCCAGGAATAACGGTTGAACAGCCTTGCCCCAGGCAATCGGTCGTCGCGTCGTGAGGGCGGAAGGTCCAAGCGGTCTTTCTCCGCGCTGAACTCGAGCGAGTTCGGCTTTGAGTTCCAATGCATCGCGATAGCGCAGCTTCTCGTCTTCGACCAGGCAGTAGTTCACCACCTCTTTCAAGTAGGTGATGCGTTGTTCTTGCATCGATAGAGGTTTTTCATTGCTCACCTTGAATCTGATCGTGTCGATCACCGAACTCTCCTCTTTGACGGGGACGCCGGTGAGCGCGGTCTGAATCAGGGTCCCGACAGAATAGACGTCCGATCTCGGCGTTGGAGAAGAACCCTTCAACTCCTCAGGACTGAGGTAGTGGGTTTTTCCAAAGGAGAGATTGATCTCCTCGGTGTGGGCGATCTGTGTCGTCTTACCGGGCTTCTTTATATGGGCTGACCTGACGCTGTCGCCTTGCATGAGCAGCACCACGCCCTCGGGATGCAGATTGCCGACCGCATAGCCGTTGTTATGAAAGTCGTTGAGCTTTTCTAAGAGCTTTATAAAGAGCTGAAGAGTGAACTCACAGTCCAGTGTGACGCTGTCCCAGAGCAGGAAGCCCAGAGTAACCAACTGGGGACCGGCAATCTCTCGACATTGTCGGGCTGTTACGGACCTGGGGTCTCGGTTCGGATGATTCATGTATTGTTTGGCCTAAACAATTAACGAGGTGGATCTTGAGATCGTTCTTACGGATGGTCGTAAGCAAATTAGGAGGGAGATCAGAAATTTCCCAACTATTTTTTTCGATTCAAGCCAGTACTCCGTTTTGGGGTTCAATACCCTCTTAGCACGACCCGGCCGTAATCGTGAATTTTGCTGTTCTGGTGATAAACCCAGACACTGACTCGGACATATTGTCGACGAAGTCTGAGAGTAATTTAGGACTGGTACCCGGCGTTTGCAACTCGATAATCTTCGAGCCGACGATCACCCCGTCGGCGCCCAGGTCAAGCATCCGCCGTGCCTGCTCCGGTCTGGAAATGCCGAATCCAATCAAGATCGGCAGCTTGCTTTGAGATCTCAATAGACTGACCAGGTCCAACAGGTTTCGATCGTAGTTGTCGGCCAGACCTGTGATGCCTGCTCTCGAGACGAGATAGAGGTAACCACGAGCATATTGCAGGATTTTGGGTAAACGCTCCTGTGATGTGAGAGGCGAAATAAGCACGATGGGAGCAATTCCGCAATCCACAGCCGAACTGAAGACGCTGTCACCTTCTTCAGGCGGCAGGTCTACGATTGTGATTCCGTCTACACCGGCATGCTTCAAGTCTTGCATGAAGCTGTGCACGCCGCTTGCGTAAATAAGGTTGAAGTAAGTCATTATCGAGACCGGGATATCCGCGTGCTTTCGTCGAATGGTTGTCACTATCTCAAGGGCGTCTTTTGTGGTGAAACCGCTTTCCACAACTTGCTTGGCTGCGTTCTCTATGAAGGGACCGTCAGCCATAGGATCGGAGAACGCCAACCCAAGCTCAAGCGCGGTGGCGCCGTGCTCGGAGACCTGCAGCGTACTGTCGCCTCCGGCTGCGGCGAGGAGCGACTGCTGCTGCGTCAACGCAGCGTCGAAGGCGCCCGTCGACGCTGCCGAGGCACCTGCCGCCGAGCCCGTTGGGGCTTCGCCGGAGAGTGACCGCAGCTCGCCCACCCGCTGCAATGCCGATTCGAAGCTCATTCCTCAGCTGGCATCGGCCAGTTCCGCACAGGGCTTGAACGCGCCCGAGCGTGCATTCTTCGCTGCAAATTCGTGGTAGAGCTGACGATCGAGCTGCTCGACCGAATGG
>CAZISK010000547.1:0-5894 GCA_964541355.1 uncultured Candidatus Obscuribacterales bacterium | reverse complement strand
CTGTAGGCAGCGCCCCAAGTGGTCGATAATCCTCAAAAAAATCGCGCCAGCTTTCCGTCAGCGTTTGCGGCTGTTCGCGAAACTGGCGATACATTTCTTCAATCAGCCACGCATTCGGGCCAAAAGCTTCGGGATATTGTTTGGTAATGGTTCCGGACATAGCATTGTAGGATGCGGATTAAGAAACAATTCTGGATAGCTTACTTTTATCACTAAACTTTATTTCACAAAATATTCTAAAGGACAGCAGCAAATTCAAAAAGTCATGACATTTTGCTGACCATGGAGGTTAGCCAATTGAACAACAGAGTTGTTCTACTCTGTCCTCGCGTTTCTAAGTTGATCACATGAATACTGCGTCGCTGAAAATCATCGACTTCCAAAGGTTGCGCATCAAACAGCACTGCATATCCCGTCCGACGGTGCTCGCCAAAGTCTAGGCCGATATTGTCCCTAATTTGGTTAAAGAATGGATCTTGCAGGCTGTAGCCCAGAAACAATGCTGTCTTGCTTTCCAGCGTAGTACGTAAACGCTCGACCAAGCGACGATGGGTCTCCATGTAGGTATTGAAGTCGCGTTTAGTGAGGATAATGCTTTCTGGACATTGCAGGTCGCCACAAAGTTTGACCACTTGCACAGAATCTTCGCTCCAGTAGGCGAGTTCTATTTCGCTCACAATGACGTTGAGGCGCTGACCAGTCTCCCGTAATGTCCGTTCAATAAGATCGTCATAATTGGTAGTAAAGATAACTCGCAAAGGGAGAGAGATGATGAGGCGATGAATGGATGTGGGTCGAACGTCAAGATTATCCAACACATCACGCAAATGCTGGATTAGATTATGGCGTCCACTTTGGTTCTCATAATGCTGAGCCGCGTTGAGTAAGTGATCGGTTGTCAGGTTAGCTTCATCATCAGGCCAGCAAGCACCGATTTTACGAGCAAGAGGGCGGATGAGATCAGTCCAGCCACTTAATCCAGCGCCAATCGATAGACCAGCACCAATGAAAACAATGACGTTTCTTTTCTGAAATGATTCGATGAGTTCATTGTATGTGTTCATAGACAAACTTGCACTTAGATGATAAAAACTATAAACTTCACTGGGTGCCGTTCTCAAGTTCTCTGATGCGACCTGCTATCTTTGATTTGATTTTTTCTTCTAATATTTCTATGTCAAATTCCTCCAACTCTGTCTCGGATAACTTCTCCTTCAGTTCCGTTATTCTATCGGCTACAGCTTTCTCGAATTCATCCAATTCAATTTTGGATAACTTTTCGATATGTTGAGTTATTTCATCAGCTATGTCAGCTTTGACTTGCTCCTCAGTTGTAGCCAAATCTTGTAAGAGGCGTTCCTTTGGTTCATTTTCTTTTTCATCATCTGGTTTTTTGTAGTAGGTTATCGCCAGAGTGCCCGATGTTGGTTCAGATATCTCTTTGTCAATGGTCGGAACATCTTGAGAATGTCTACTTTTGACTCCAAACTCAATCCTTCTTTGCTTCTCTTTGCCAGTCGCTTTGTCTTTAGCAGAGACAATTAGTAAAGCATTTGCATCGATTTCAAATGTCACTTCAATTTGTGGAATACCCCGAGGTGCTGAGGGAATACCGTCGAGAATAAATCGACCAAGTGTCCAATTGTCTATAGCCATCTCACGCTCTCCTTGCAAAACGTGGATTTCGATTTGGGTCTGGTTGTCAGTAGTAGTAGAAAAAATTTCGGATTTTTTGCACGGAATAGTGGTATTGCGCTCAATGAAACGTGTGGTTATCCCACCCTGCGTTTCAAGACATAACGACAGCGGAGTGACGTCCAAGAGCAACACATCTTTAAAGTCGTCACCGAGCACACCGCCTTGGATAGCTGCCCCGACAGCTACTGCCTCATCGGGATCAACACCTCGCCTCGGCTCCTTTCCAAAAAATTTTGAAATTGACTGGCGCACAAGTGGAATCTTTGTAGACAGACCAACCAAGACCAACTCGTCAACATCGTTAGCTGCTATGCCAGCATCCCGCAATGCCGCTTCGCACGGTGGAATGGTGCGTTCAAAAAGATCCTTACAGAGTTCCTCGAATTTAACGCGAGTGAGATCAATATCAAGATGCTTAACACCATTTTCATCGGCGCAGATATAAGGAATATAGACGTTTACTGTTTCAAGGCCGGAAAGGGCTACCTTTGCTCGCTCAGCAGCTTCCTTGAGACGAATCTTTGCAACTTTATCAGATGACAAGTCGATATGATGTTGCTGCTTAAATTCCTTGATCATATAACCAATTATCCTCTCATCGAAGTCGTCTCCGCCAAGTGAAGTGTCGCCGTTTACGGCTTTGACCTCAAACACTCCTTCTCCAAGTTCCAACAAAGATATGTCGAAAGTCCCACCGCCCAAATCATATACTGCCACTTTCCGTTCATATGTCTCCTTCAAACCATAAGCCAGTGATGCAGCAGTTGGTTCAGCGACCATACGACGGACTTTGAATCCTGCTGTCTCAGCAGCATTTCGCAATGTATGTTTTTGTTGATGATTAAAATTCGCAGGAAAGGCAACAACAGCATCACAAACCTCCCGCCCAAGGTAGCTCTCTGCGTCTTGTTTCAAGCTCTTGAATATCAAAGCAGCAATGTTCATTGCTGTATAAGGGATATCACCAATAACAATTTTCCAATCGGTTCCCAACTTTCTTTTTATGGAAAACACAGTACGCTCGGGGTTTGTCGCTGCCTGTAGAACCGCCGGTGTTCCAACAACAATCTCGCCTTTATCGGTAAATGCAACAACTGAGGGAGTAAATTTACTGCCTTCCCTATTAGGAATAATGATTGGTTTCTGATTTCTCACAACTGCGATGGCAGAGGAAGTGGTTCCAAAATCTATCCCAACAATGGAACTGGTATTCCACATAGACTTCTCTTTCCATTCTGAGTCAGAGAATTCAGCATCAAAGTCTTCAGTAGGTCTACCTTCCTCAATTTGGCGAAGAGCTTTACGAGCATAGGATTGGGTGAGTTGATCAACTTTTATTAGAGTTGTGTTCAGCTCTTCTGTCGCTCCAAGCTTCTTCAAGGCAATTGTTGCGAAGCTAACAATTTCAGATTCCTCGTCCTGTAAGAGTCTAATATATAAAGGAACAAGTTTCTCACCCAGGCTCTTCTCAGCAACTTCATTCCAGTGTTTTAGTCGTCTATAAAATATAGAACTCCGAAGGATGATCTCAAGCGCTGGTGCATCCAAGACTAACTGCCCCCAACATTCATAGGCAGCTTCCAACATTTTATCACTGATAAGTGACCCATATTTGGACCAGTATCTAGACTGTGTTTCAATAAGCTCTTGCACCTCTTTGATCCTTGCCTCTTGTTCAGAAAACCATTGCCAAACTTGGTGGACGATGTAATCGTGAACTAACTCGTATTTATGGCCTTCTTCTGTTTCTAACCTTTTTAAGAGACGATGGTTTTCAAGCTCAGATACAACATTCTCAATCTGATGCCAATCCAAACGTGTGTACAATGCTATAGCTGGACCGGACAGCAGTTTCTTTGTTTTTTCAGAGCTAACCAATGTCTGCAGAATCCGCCGAGCAATTGTTCTGCGCGATACGCTAAACTTTCCCAGCACCTCGTCCAGGTAGGCTCCAAGCATTGCCCCAGCTCTTCCCAACCCTCGATAGTCTTCAACGGTTATGATTCCTTTATTAGCAAACTGCTCATGCAGTCTGCTACAGACGATTTGCAGTTGTGCAGGAGCAATACTCCCTTCGACTGTGAGATCTTCAACAAGCAATTCAACTAGTTTATCCTCGTATTTTACATCAAAGTAGTCCAAAGGACGAACAACCGCCTCTACCGCAGCAGTTTCCGAAAGATTTTGAAGACGAAATATGTTACGGTATACAAAAGGCAAGTAATCTTTTAAGTTATCTAACTCTGTGAAGAAATCATCCCGCAAAGAGAGAACTAGTCGGAGATCTAGGCGAGAGCCTTCGTCCAAACATACAGCAAGTTGTTTAACGAAATCTTGTTGTAGTTCATATGACAATCTGAATAATTCCTCGAATTGATCAACAAACAGTACTATCTGTTTACCAGCCACTTGTTGGCATTTCATAAGTAGATTTAGCAGTGGGACTTCACTGGCACCACTTGAATCTATCAACGATCCCGTATCAGACGCAACCGCATCTGATACGGCCTTTTCAATGGCAGCTAATGGTTTATCAAAACACCTGCTATAGATGGGAAAGACTTCAAGCCCTTTTAATTCAGGAATAAGCCCAGCTTTTATTAAGGAAGTTTTGCCTACGCCAGAGCTACCAAAAATAACCATAAGACGGTGTGCCAGTATTCTCGTGCTCAACACACTAATTTCACGTTCTCTTCCAAAGAACAAGCCTGCATCGTTACTATCAAAGTGATCCAAAAACTTGTACGGATATGGATATGCAAACTTTAACTCAGCTTTTGCTGGTTTGTATAGCTTGGTTCTATAGACTAACAACTCTTGTTCTAAGACCTGCAGAAATTTCAATGGATCACAATCAATGATTGACACATTTTCATTTTGCCAATATCTGGTTGAATACACGCTTGCTTTCTTCCAAATAGCATAATCTCTCCGTGTAAATTTGCCAATTTCTTGAACAATCTCTCGGTGTAGTATCTTAGCATGAGGGTTATTAAGATCATACCCAATAAATAAAATGGTTTTGATGGCATGTAGTACTTTGATAAACTCAGACAATACAGGTCGTTTTCTGAAAAGATCGAGATGGTCTCGCTCAGTCAGAATCAATGTATCTTTCTGGTCTATACTTCCGTGTATTTTTAATAAAAGAATTTTTTGAGTATCACCGAAAGAGACTTCTTCATCTCGAACAACTTTTGCTACAGATTTTTTTACTTTTCGGCAGGTCTCTTCTAATAAGAGGTCTGTTCTGGTAGTGACGATAATATTAAAGGGCAAGCGAGCGATGATCTGATCCGCTTCGGAAGAAGTGCGTGTTTGTTTTTCAACCCAATTACAAACGCGTTCTACTAAACTCTGCCGTCCTAAGGATAGCTCGTAAAATTCAGCTACCTTTGCCAAGCTTTGGTCAAGATCATCGTAGCCGCAATACTTGATCAACTCCTTGACTAAATACTCTTGGTCTAAATTGCTTTCTTCAAGTAGTGACAATCTAGTTCCAAGAAAGAGCACGCAATTGCCCTTGAGAATCTGTTCGATGAGTTCCTGTGGAAGAATGTTATTTACCATTCTTACATAACTCCTTGCCTTCATAAGGCATAAGGATTCTTTCCCCGACCAAATTTACAAGGCGTTATCAACTCAAGCAAGCTTCTTCTTCAAAATCTCATTTGCCACTTTCGGATTGGCCTTGCCTTTGGTGGCCTTCATCAACTGCCCCACCAGAAAGCCAAAAACTTTTTCCTCGCCGCCGCGATAGCGCGCAACTTCTTGCGGATGCGCGGCGATGATTTCGTCGACGGCTTTTTCGATGACACCTGCATCGGAAACTTGCACCAAGCCTTTTTCGGCAACAATCGCTTTAGCGGATTTGCCACTAGCAAGCATCTCTTCAAAAACTTCTTTCGCAATTTTGCCGCTAATCGTGTTGTCGCCGATCAAATTGAGCAATTCGGCAAATGCTGCCGGTTTGAGCGCAAACTGTGTGATATAGATTTTTTGCTCTTTCAAAACACGCAACACTTCGCCCATCACCCAATTGCTCACCAGTTTCGCGTCTTTCGTCGCAGCGGCCGCCGCTTCAAAATAATCGGCAATCGCTTTTTCATCGGTGAGCACTTCGGCGTCGTATTGGGGGAGACCGTATTGCTCGATGAAACGATTGCGGCGCGCCATCGGCAATTCCGGCAGGGCGC
>CAZISK010000546.1:0-5903 GCA_964541355.1 uncultured Candidatus Obscuribacterales bacterium | reverse complement strand
CGTGTACAGGCCCATACGCGCCGTAAAATCTTTGATTTTACCCAAGTCAAGCGGCAGGAAGTCAAAGAAAAGTGTTCTCTCTGTCTCCGTAGACAATGAGATCAAGTTGCCGCGCGTCGACGGATCGAGCTGACTGTGCATGTAAGTAAGGTTGGTAGTCTTGCCGCCCAAACCGGGACCGTAATAAACGATCTTGTAAGTGATCTCCTTCGTTCCGTAGTTGAGCAGAGGCATCTTGGACTTGTTCCGGGAGGGGTGCTGGACGCTAACGATTATACTAGCACCCCCAAGCGCGCGATTGGCCAAGGCCAGGTCCGGATGTTCACGATGAGGCACTTGCTTGAACAGGGACGAAAGTAGCCAGGCTAAGTCAGCAATGTACGAAACATACAAACAGTTGATTGGGTCTCGACAGCACGCTGCTTTGCCATCTGGCAAGCGGAGACGAGCGTGGCGACATTCTTACCGTCTCCCGGGACGCCGGCCACTCCGCAGCGGAAGTGATACTCTGATTCCCAATCTCGGCTCGGTATGGTTCTCAATGACAAAACCAGTCGTTGAGCGACCAGTGTAGCGGTCTTCAACTCGGTCTGCGGCAAAAGCAAGGCGTAATCGAAGAGTTCGAAATGCGCAAAGATCTCGAACGGTCTTATGAGAGTATGGACACGAGCTATCATCTCCTTCACCGCGGAGTCCGGCAATCGATCGAACTCCCCGCCCCGCTTGAGCTGTCCTTCGAAGATGATCAACGCGAAAGGCGATCCACCGGCCTCCAGCCTGGCGAACTCGTTCTGCATGAAGAACAGCAAGGCGCCCTGAGTGAAGATCCCAGTCTCAGCGCGAATACAGCCTCGCATGGCGTTTTCAGCAGCCGTCATGTCGACGCCTCGATCATCGAGACTGACGGCTTTCCTGCTGCGCGCAGGCTGATCGGCAAGAACTACTATGCCTTGCGTGAGGAAATTGAAGAGTATAGGCACCCACTCGGTTTTATGAAGCGGCATGATACGCAATAGATCGAGCAGTTGAATGGTGTCGTCGATCTGGCAGTAGAAATTACCCGCCAATTTCAGGTCTACAGGCGCTCCTTGAGAGACAGTCGTTTCGAACTCTTTTTGCCGCATGTCAGGACGCTTGCGAATCAGATATGCCGACAAGGTCAGCCCCTGCTTCTCCAGGAAGGCGCTCTGATCGGCGAAGGTCATTCCTTCCATGAGCAGCGCATCGAGACGGTTCTTGATGGTTCTCTCTACAGTGCGCTCGCCGGAATGAAATCGGAACTGCCCGCTGGTCCAGCTCAGCAGCTCTATAACAGCCAGATCACCGACTGAACCGCAGTACTCGGCGTGCACCGGCTTACCTTCATCAAAATAGAGGTCGGAGCCGCCATCGTTATTTCTGAGCTCCAATCGCCCGGTCATCTTGCTCATGCGAATAGACTGCAAGAGCGTCGGCAGCTGCACTAACAAAAGGTCGCCTTGCAAAATCGCCTGTGTTTCGGGCTGGTAAGGACGGTGAACACCACTTGGACTGTCGAAACCAGAATGAGATTGAGCATGCGACGGGATGAGCGACGTCAACTCGTGCGCCGATGAAGCGCGCATCTCCTGGCTGTTGCTAATCAATTCGGAAAGGCTGTCGCCTGTCGTCTCGCATTGAATGACGTTGTGGACAAGCGCCATATCGCCTGTCGGATAGCGCCACTTCTCAGTAGGCATACGCGTCGCCGAACCAGACAAGAACACCCAGACCGGTACTTCTCGGGCTGGAGCGGAGCACTTCAAGATAAAATACTCATTTGCCTCTTTGCCGTTCCATTGTTGCTCAACCACCTTCACGCCGGCCTGTTGCGCCTGTCCCAGAATGAAATTAAGTCGCTCCAGATCGGGGGGTACATTCAGGTCTTTGAGCTTCATGATGCCGTTAACCACACGGTTAAACTCCGGCTGCGGACCTGCCTGATTTCGCTTTTTCAGCATACTGAGATACTCGGTAGAAACGGTACAGATCTTATACCCAGCCCTCGAGCTCTAATAAAAGCAACAGCTTCGGCGCCTGCTTGAAAATTGCTATGGTGAAACCGTGGGCTTGAGAATTGGCGGGCCGAGTGCTCTTCGATCGTTATCCCGCTTGGTAGTCTCCCAGACGTTGGTCTCCAGATCAGTGGCCAGATCCGCTTCGATTGATACCTGCGGCTCTTCGCCAAAGCCTGAGTTGTAGGTGAACTGTTTAGTCAGCCTCGGTTTTTGACCCGTCACTACGGCAAAAACCGTAGCAGCAGCTATCCATGAGCCAAGCGGGGTGACATGATGTTTATCAGCCTCATACAGACTAAGGTCCTTGTGCTTCTCTGAGATCTGGAAGAATATATCGCCGGCAGGCGCCACCTGCAGGCTGAGCCGTTCAGCCAACTTGCGACTGACGGTGCTCAGCACCTCCTGGCGGGCTTTCTCGCCCGAATCAGCCCAGGGAATCAGGAGGACGACCTCGCTCCGCTTTTCGCGCGCTGCTTTCGCCAGCACGGTTGCCGATTCCAGCATGGCAGCCGGGTCTTGCAGAGGCTGGGTCCAGCGTTCTTGCAAGACGATGAAGTCCCAATCTTTCTCAGCGATCATGCGCAAGGTCTCTTTATCGCCGGCATGCTGAGCAAGACAGAAATCATCCTGCGCGATGCAGGCGACGTCCAGCGGGCGCCAGGACTTGGACATGGTGGCGACTTCGCGCAGCATATTAGGAATGTCGTTGAAATGCAGCACATCATTGCCCACAATCAGCACGCTAAGCGGTTTCAGGTTGTCGTCGATATCTCCATCAGGTTTAACCACGAACAAAAAGTAGACGGCGGCGATGATTGAAAGAAGAGCGATTCCAATAGCCAGGTAGACGTACAGAATCGTGCGCGAAGCCGGTCGCTTTTGCGGTTGATCTGACTGTGACACGAATCCTACCTACTATCTTGCTTGATTGACGACACTCATTAAAGACCGCACCCGCTCGAGATCGATCGGATTCTCCAGGACTCCCTGACGCTTGAGCGAGCTCGCCACTATAATACCATCGGCAGTACCAAGTAGCGCTTTGACGTTGGCAGCGGACGTGCCGCTGCCGATCAAAATCGGCGTGTCGGGAACAGCGCTCCGCACCAGGTTGAGCTCTTCCAGGTCGGGCGCATCGCCGGTGGCGGCACCGCTGACGACGACCGCATCGGCCAGAGCGCGCCTGACGGCATCCTTCGCCGCATGCGCGATGTCCGCTCCAAAACCTACCGGCAGCGCATGCTTCACCATGATATCGGCGAATACTTTGACTGCACCTCTGGTCGTGATCTGGCGCCGATACATGTGCAATTGATGCGACACGCTTTCAATGATGCCCTGATCGGTGACCATGGCGCCGGTCAGTATGTTGACCCTGATGAATTTCGCGCCGGTCGAGACAGCGACGGCCATTGCGGTAAGTGCATCGTTGCGCAGGACATTAATGCCGATAGGCAGATCGCAAACAGCCATAACGCGCTTCACCGCGAGGCTCATCGCACATGCCGTAGCGACATCGACTCGATCTTTTGCAAACGGCGCGTCGAAAAAGTTCTCCACTATAATGCCGTCCACACCGCCGGAGGAGAGCGCCACCGCCTCTTGCTCAGCGCGCAGAAAAACCTCCTCCAGATCACCTCGCCACTGGCAGGAGCCGGGAAGAGCCTCGAGGTGAATGACTCCGATTACCGGTTTTGCAGTACCAAAGAGATTTTCAAACATTTGCATAGTTAAGGACGAGCCTTTCTCGAGACATCGGGGCAGGCAGCCATGACAGCTGCAAAAGAAACATACTCCGCCTTCGCGCTTGACAACAACATTCTCAGAGTTTCGTATATCGAACCTCGAACTCATCGGTATATATATGGTGCCAAGATCGAAGCACGGACACTCTTGAGAGTCTACGCTTTCTTGACGACAAAGTTGGGCAATGCCACCACACTTGACATCACGCTGTCATACCTGAACAATCTGCGCAAACCGTTGCAGCACGCCGAATTTCAGCGGTCGATGTCAAGCGCTTGCTGAGCAACGCTAAGCACTAAATTTTTGAAGTAACGCAAACAGCACTTCACAACCTGGTTGTCATATAGGCGAACTTCAGGAAGTTTCACTGGAGACCGCAAAGCAAGAACCGACGCCGCTCCACCAATTGGAAGTTGTTCTCATCTTTTAGTGATATGGCGATATTGAATTGATATGGTCGCTCTCACTAGTTTTCCATTAACCCTTCCTTTAGATTTGCCCAAGAGCTAAAACCCCAAAGTATTTAGCCTGTTCGATTTCAAAAGAACCTGTGTGTCTGCCTCACGGCTGACATGTAGTGGGCTAGGTGCACTCGACTGACGTCAGTTCGAGGGTGCCGAACGCAGCCAATTACCACCTAAGCAGTCTCTTAATACGACTGAGGTTGACGCAGATCGCTGAGAGCTACTAAGCGCTCGGCAAGCGTCGCCGTGTGGTGTTTTCGGAAGGTTGGGCTGCCGATTTCCAGAGCTCGCCACGTTGGCGAGACCTCTGCCCCGCGCCGACAAAGTCGGTGCAACACAAGCTCAAAACCAATAGGAGCACTCACATGGCACACCTCCAGAATACGGATCGGTCCCTGCAGAAGCGCAAGGGCATGGCGATCAAGGGACTGAAGGCTTGGATCAAGGCTCTCGAAATGAATGCTGGCGTCAAGGTCAGCGAACACAACTACCGCTACGAGATCGCGCAGAGCGGCGAGACGGCTCGCATCTACCTGGCGACCTCTGGCATCACCGTCGAAGGCACGGAACGCCCGTTGCAGGAATGGGCCGACATCGGCAAGCCCTGCCGCCTGGCGCTGATCGGACTGCGGTACACCAAGGACCAGCTCGAGCGTGACGGCGACCGGGTTCTCTACACCCTCAACGTCATCTCCGGCGAAGCCTTTCTCACCCGGCGCGACCAGCGCCTCACCGATCAGCCGACCACGATCCAGGGCTGGGTCGACATCGGCAAGCCGATCGAGAAGCGGGAGTTCGAGAGCCTGCGCGTGGCGATGGACTACCACAACGAGGAAGCGGCCGAATCGGTCAGGGTGAACATGATCCGCTGGGGCATTATCCGCCCCGCCAAGGACGGTCAGGGCGACAACTAAAGTCGTCCCTGATGATCATGGGGACAGGGCGGGACACCGGCTCAAGCTGGCTCCTGCCCTGTCCGTTCGGTCCTGTTTCACAACAGTCAAAACTCCAACCTCAGTCCAACCAGAAGGCCCTCGTCGTAAGGCGAGCGGAAAATAGCCATGAGCAAGAACGGTTACATCTGGTTTGTCATCGTGGTCATTGGCGCGATGTTCCTCTTCGGAGGCTCGATCGACGGCACCAAGAATGCTGCCAACGTGACCAAGCCAGAGGTCGTGACCTTCGACCAAGTGCGGAAGGCTGTCGAAGCCAGCCCCGCATCCATTGAGAAGGTCACCTTCCTGAAGGATGACAAAGGTATCGTGCAAGAGGTCCTCTTGAAGTTCAAAGAGGACTCCAAGGCGCCGCTTTCGGCGCAGGTACCCGGCGATGCCGGCAGCTCGCGTCTGCTTGCCGTGCTCGACCAAGCCAACGTCCCTACCGACGCGAAAAATCAGGAGCCGCCTGCGGCGAGCCCCTGGGCACCTTTCATCTCACTACTCGGCTGGATCCTGCCGATGGTGTTGATCTTCTTCCTCTTCCAGTGGATCCTGCGTGGCGCTGCCAATGCGCAGAACCAGATGAGGGATCAGATCGGCTCTTCGAACGCCAAGAAGTTCGCAGCCGACAAGGACAAGAAGTCCTTCAAGGATGTGGCAGGCTGCGATGAAGCAAAGCGGGAGCTTGAGGAGGTAATCCACTACCTGCGCAACCCCGG
>CAZISK010000545.1:0-5910 GCA_964541355.1 uncultured Candidatus Obscuribacterales bacterium | reverse complement strand
CACCAATATGCGCGGCAAGCGAAAATCCCTTCCATTTCCAGACTTAAGCGACCAAAAAATCGAGACGGATGACCTGAATGACTTAGATCTGGATGTCCAACCTGGTGCGGCAGCTGTCGAAGGCGAGACTCCGGAGTTAGGACAATTCCCCCCTGACCCGACGATTTCGGAAGAGCAAGAGCAGCCGGATTCCCCCACCGCCCGTGGTTCGAAAAAGAAAAGGAAGAAGCGACCACCCCTGCCCCAGCATCCGAAACCTGATGAAGTTTTCTTCCAGGATAATGCTGAGAAGAAGAAAACCGCGGTATTCAAACTGCCTCAAACCGGCATCGTGACGTCCAGCCGCGGCACGGTGGAGTTACTGGTTCACAAAGGCGGACGGCTATTCAGACCGCACTACAACCCGGTTGGAATTCTGTTACGTGTCGATGTCAGCGACGGATTTTCGTTCGTTCGCGAAGAGGACGACCTATCGCACTGGGAGATGACAGATCACGCCGGAAATCCCCTTGATGAAGATCCCATCCACAACGTGGCCTTCGATAAGAAAGGAAATCTCTGGTACGAAACTGCCAGCGGCAAGAAGACAAAATTCCTGGTCGACGGAGGGGTCGAAGTCACCGAGCCCGACGGCGAAGAGAAGAAGTTTACATAAAAGCTTGTACTCTTGAGGACCCGAGAATCGCTCAGAGTGCTTCCAGAATGTCCTTAATATCAACGAGGTGGTTGTTGAAAATTTCTTTTGCGTTGTCCAATAAATTGAAAATCGCCGGATCGCGACACGAATAGTAAATGTTGCTCCCGACTTTCCTACCTACGATAAGGTTGTTAGATCGAAGGATAGCTAGCTGTTGGGAGAGATTCGTTGGTTCAACGCTGAGCCTTACCCTCAGTTCCGTAACCGTCAACTCGCCATCCCGAAGCTCGTCCAGAATTCGAATACGAAGCGGGCTGGCGAGCGCTTTGAAGAACTCAGCCTTAAACTTTACGATTTGTTCTGTTTGGTTTGTCATATAAAGACGGTCTGTAAGTACGAAATTGCGTACATTCTTAATTGTCAATCGCAATATAAGTATAACTCAAGCACGAAACGCAAAGGCAGGAAAGATTTGCAGCGTTTTGCCTAATATACAGTACAATAACATGAAGACTTACGTAATTCTGCATTTACTGAAGTCTATGTTGGTAAAGGGGTGTGCTAACTAAAACAGCTAGTGATGATCATGGGCTCGTCTATCGGCGTAACAGCCGAAGTTGTGGTTTGCATATACAGAGCCTGTTAATCATGCTCAAGCAGGAGTGACAATATGCCACTGCAGGAAAGCAGGGTCAGTGTCTCTCTGCTTTTTAGCAGCCGTGTGAACTGCGCCATGGTAAGACTCATTTGAGGGTGTTTATTGTGCAAAACCCTCTCTTGGCCTTTCGGTAGTTCTTTCCTCTCTATTCGCGGCAATGAATTGGATTGGCAATCTCCTTGAGACCATAGCTAATTGTGTTAACAAGCAAATTGCGGGCTGGCACTGGGAAGTTGATGGTACCGAAAGTAATACCACTACATATCAGTTGGTCGTGGTTGGCCCTCATCGGCGCGCAATTAAACTGTTTACGACTGATGAGTTGGACAGGTGTATGTGCGATAAGGAGCTTCAGTCCGAGATCAACGAACGATTAACACGGATAGTGACGTTCTTGGACGGGCGGGGTGATACCCCACGAGCGCGAAGATCGGTGAGAAAACTTCGATAAAGCGCTCATACAGGTCAAGCAGCAATGAGGCGGTGCTTGCGGAACGTCAATGTTCCGGTGTGCTTGGCACATTCTCTATAAAGCTTCATTCTTGGCGGAGATTCCTGGCTTATGAACCACGCGTATCCACAGCAACTTGCTGCTCATGTTTGCGAGTTGTGGGATTCGATTGAATGCACAGTATCAGACGAAGGAAACGAAAATACAGTGTGCACTTCCGATGAATTGCCATGTTTACCTGTGCTTGAATCGCTGCTTTCCACCTGCTATCAGGCTAGTCTCTTGCGGGAGGAAGAACGGACTGTAACATTCAGAATTATTCTCCGGCAACCACATCTGTTTTCAAGCGAGCAGGGTCCACCTGCCGGCTTGCATACGCTTGTCTTTTCGGAAACTAGCCCGTTAACTGCTCACGATCTAAGAAGATTGTCGCCAGCAGCAAGTTTGAATAGATCGCTAATCGGGGTGCAGCTTGATATGGAGCAAGGTCCTCAGATATGGGGGATTGTGCATTCCGGTCCGCGATGGCTGCATTCCTTGCATGGTGGGCGCGGTTTTGTGCCACCCCTACCGCAGTCATTGGTAATCAACGTGACCGGTCCCGGTCAATTGGAAGTATGTAAGGGCGTTGCGCCAATCGGACAGCTAAGCGAAGGCAAGGTGATAGGCTCCGCAATGAACGTGTTCGAGTCTCAGTGGCTTCAGGAATGCTTCGCCGCTATTCGAGCAGAGAGATTGGCATTGCATGCAGAAGCGCGTCAGCAAGCGGTTTCAGGGTGGGCTAGATTGGATCCGGACCTGACGAGAATTATCGATCAGAATATGTTGAAACGAATGATTGCAGCAATCCGGGCGTTTCGTCACGGAGGAACTTTGATTATCGTTCCTCCAGAGCGCGCCGATCAATTGTGTGAGAAGAATCCGTTTCTTTCCTTGAAGTATAAGTTTACCGAAGGTGATGCGCGCGCTCGGTTTCGAACACTAATCGTTTCGATGATGAATGTTCTTGCACAAAGCGGAGCCGAATTGGGAGCAGACAAGGTTCTTGGATGGAGAGACTACGCAGATAGCACCGATCCGTCAATAGCGCAATTGGATGAATCAATTTTTGAAATGTCGCACCTCGTTGCGGCGCTCTCAACTGTAGACGGCGCTGTTGTGATGACAAAACGCTTTGAATTGCTTGGATTTGCGGCGGCGATTCATTCAGACCTGATGAACGTGACACATGTTGCAAGAGCTCTGGACCTGGAAGGAAAACGTGCCAAAACGGAGTCCCATCAAAGGAGTAGGCATTCGACACCGGTCGGCGTACGCGTTGTGTCACGACTTGAGAGATATTCTTGCAATCGTAATCTCGCAAGATGGTGGTGCGCGCTTCATGTCTTGGAGAGGTAAAGAAGTAATGTACTGGGACCATGAAGCGATGTTCGCATTCTCATCGCCTTTCTAAATGCTTATCCACCGAAACTGCGCCTAAAAGCGAGGGGGTGACCTCGCTTTCAGGTGGATTCGGGAGTAGGAGCGAATAATGGATCCGGCTGTGAAGTATACGCCGCATAAAGGCGAGCTGAGGAGATCAAAATCTCTCAGTTAAACCAATTACGCAATTGCGTAATTTCGTATATCATCTTATCATGAACTTCGCGATAATCAACTAACGCTATGACACAGAGCAAGAGACCAGCTTTTCCAGTCCTAAACAAAACAGACCTTCCTCTTGTTGACCCCCGGCGCTCCGTGTGAGAGAATTATAATAAGCAATTACGCAATTACGCAATTGCTTGCATTCATAAAACGCATAGGGTCAATCGTTTGTTTGTTCCGGCGTGTTGAGGAATCACATTACTTGCAGGTTGTTGATAATGGGTATCAAACTTCTCATAGGAAATCTCTCGTTAGAAGCAGATGAATCCGCTCTCGAAGAGTTATTCTCGCGGGTGGGCTCAGTTGAATCTGTAGAGCTCGTCAAGGATGCGCATACAGGCAGAAGAAAGGGATTCGCCTTTGTAGAAATGAGCAACAGCGTCGATGCTCAGAAAGCGCTAAGACTTGACGGCACGGACTTTGGTGGGCGACTCATCATCGTAAACGCCTGCCAACCCGCGAAAGAGACGTCCGGTCGATCGTTTTTCGAAAAATTTTTCCAGTTACTTCACGCTTGAAAAATACGATACAGATGTGACTCTCCATCGGTCATACCGAGAATTCGGTGGAAGCTGAGAAGGGAGTAGTCGGCGGTGAGGGAGCGTACTTGCTACGCGCCTTCACTCGCCAACACTGTTTGAACGCTCCTAAACTTTGCCGAATCCAATCGGAAATTCCTTGCGGTGTACGCAGCCCAGCGAGTTCCTCCAGGCTTCCTTCGAACTGCTGTTCGCGTTATTGTCTGTTGCATCTCTACAGGCAATAAAGCCCTAACGTTACTCAAAATCTCCACTCTCTTGATTGAATCAATCCCAAGGCGGTTTCGAGATCCAGATCCGGATCGAGCATTTGTGGTGTTGGATTCTTCTTTTTCATCGACTTGCCCGCCTGTCCACCAAAAATGTATTCCCACTGGACCGGCGCGACAGTTGGTTATAAAATAAGAATTACGTATTTGCGTAATTCTGCAATTGCTTAAGTCCCTAGAGGGTTACAAATTGAACCATCATCGGGATGACTCCGAGGAAACTCCATTCAAACCAAATCTAGTCCAGGCGGTCCTGCCGAAAGATGGTCTGCCAGGATTGCGTGAGAACTGGAAGACCGACATGATGTCCGGATTAATCGTGTTTCTTGTCGCACTACCTCTCTGCCTCGGCATTGCGCTTGCTTCAGGAGTGCCACCGCTGGCGGGTATCTTTTCTGCTGTTATTGGCGGAATCGTGGTATCGCAAATTAACGGTTCGTTCCTCACGATCAATGGGCCGGCAGCAGGTTTAATTGTCGTTGTGCTCGCATCGGTCGAGAGGCTTGGCGGCGGTGACATCGGTTATCACGCCACCTTAGCTGCTACCGTCGTTTCGGGACTCTTGCTACTTGTTATGGGTCTTTTAAAGGCAGGCGAACTTGGTGAGTTCTTTCCTGCCATCGTGATGCATGGCTTACTGGCGGCCATTGGAATTATTATCGTGTCGAAACAATTGCCTTTCGTACTTGGTGTAACTCCTGAGTACAAAGAGCCTTTCGAACTGATTATTCATATCCCGCAGATGATCCAGCATCTCAATCCTGAGATCGCCATAATTGGTTTCATCAGTCTGGCCGTTATGTTCATGCATGGCTCAATCGCGAACAAGGTCTTACGGCGGATACCCGCGCCGATCATCGTTGTTGTTGTTTCCATTATTCTGGCCGGATACCTTGATCTCGCACATGCCCATAGAGATCTGATCGGTGGTCGCCCTGTCGAACTGTCTCCAAAATACCTGGTTTCTCTTCCCACCAATTTTACAGAAGGAATTTGCTTTGCAGATTTCTCCCTTGCCGGCTCGTATCCATTCCTCCTGTCAGTTGTTTCCATTTCATTGGTTCAGTTCATAGAAAGCTTGCTGAGCACAGCTGCAGTGGACAAACTCGATCCATTTCATAGAACGTCCAATTTGAGCAAAGACATAGCTGCAATAGGACTAGGTTCTGCACTCGCTGGACTGATTGGTGGGCTGCCAATCATCGCGGAAATCGTTCGAAGCACAGCCAACGTATCCAATGGAGCGCGCACGCGTTGGTCGAATTTCTTTCATGGACTCTTCATGCTGGCTTCAGTCGTCTTCTGCACGGCCTATATCAACAGCATCCCTCTAGCGGCTCTGGCAGCGTTATTGGTTTTCACAGGTATCAAGCTCGCATCTCCGCGCATTTTCAAGGAAGTCCATGAGATCGGGGCAGAACAATTGGTAGTTTTTGTGATAACTGTAGTCGTCACAGTCACGACCGACTTACTTGTTGGGTTAGCGATTGGGGTTGCTACGAAACTGGCAATGCATCTCCTGCGAGGTGTGCCTTTGAAGTCGCTTTTTAAAGCAAACCTGACTGTAATAAATGGTACCGACGGGAGTGTCACAGTCAAAGTTGAGGACTCGGCCATTTTTACCAACTACTTGTCACTAAAAAGACAGTTGTCGAAAGTAGGAAAAGGCAAAGTCCTCGTGTTGGATCTTAGCGGGACGAAACTAGTCG
>CAZISK010000544.1:0-5919 GCA_964541355.1 uncultured Candidatus Obscuribacterales bacterium | reverse complement strand
CGCAGCTCGGACGGCTGCATGAGACCTTCACCCCATACTTTGGTAAAGTGCTCTTTCAATTCATTAGGAGGCAGAATAAGCTCGCTCGGCATCATGAAGGTGCCTTCGTTGCTCTCCAGTTTTATGATGTTCGTCGCCTTCGACCGCAACAATTTCCGGATATCGAAGTCGGAGCGATCGATAAGGCGTTTTGCCAGCCAACCGAGCAAATTGCCGGCTTGCTCTGTGTCGCCGATTTCGGTTGCCGCTTCATAAGCCGGCACCACGTGTCGGATGATGAGTTCGTCGAGATTCGGCTTCTTAATATCAAGGTGTAGCGAAAGTGCGTCCAGCAGTGGCCTCGGAATGTCCGCACTTGGGAACCAGTCTATACCGATATCCGGAAAGTCGTCTTCAAGCACCAGATCACAGGCTCTTACCATTCTTCCTTTGCGAGTCAAAAACAGGTTAGCTTCCGACAACTTCGTGAGCGCCGTCTTATCATCGAAAATCATCGCTTTGTTTGCCAATAACCAGCGATAAAACTGATTGCGACGATCTGCATCGATTTTGCTGTCTAAAGCAGAGATAACCATATGCGGTGCCAGCTGCTCGAAGTCATCGCGACCACGGGTTGAAACCAGCTTTGTCCACATCTTGGACAGCTGATTTCTAAAGTTGACCATTCGGCTGGGCTCGTGATTTCCTAGCTCGAAGTATGAAGCCAGGTCGGCATGCAGAATTTGACCGCAGATAGGAAGTCCGGAAAGAAGGTTCATCGTGGCGGAATCAGTGTAATATAGCTTTTCGAAGCAAAGCCTTGACAGGGCATCAACCGTAGGAAGCTTGATCTTATTTCTGTTTCCAACGACTTCGTACAGATGTATGATCCGATCTATAGAGTTGAGGAAGAAGGGTTGTTCTCTGAGAGGCCGATTGCCCTTTGCTGTGCGTTCGATCAGATCGCTCAGATAGCTTTCCGGTGCGATTGGTATCATTACCGGACTTAACGCTTGAAGACGCCCAAGCGCAGGAGCCGAGATGCATACCTTCTCGAGGTCTTTGTATTCTGCGGTTCCTTTTTCGAACAGTTCGGAGAGGTTGCCTCCCATCACGCTACCGGCGCCTTTGAGTTCGCCGTTGAGTGTTTTCCAGATCGGTAGCCGATTCAATTGCTGATTCGGTGAATCCGCTCGGTAGGCAGGCGGAAATAAATCCTGTAATTCGCGCTTCCGATTTACAAATACTTCCTGAATTTGCTCGAGTTGTTCGTCATCCGTCACATTACCGCTCTCAAGCGCCTCAACGAGGTGTTTCAGTCCTGCCTCAGGAATCTTGGCGCCGATCAAAAAGGGACGGATTGTCGTCTCCAGATCCGGATGTAGTAAGCGCAGACCGGCATATGATGCGACCCCTCGGAAGTATGTGGGGCAGGGGAATACCACCTTTGGTCCATTGTCCGATGCGTCAATTGGTAAACGACCGACACTGTTGGCGGTGTCAGGATAGATAGCCAGACGAGCGAAACGTTGCAACAATGTCTTTGTCATCGTGTCAACACGGCTCGAGATATACTGAATCAACGGTTTGGTCGAGGAGTCTCCGGTGACAAGCATTTGATGGTCGCTTTTCAGATCGGCTTCGATGTCACCTGCCAGAGTCTCCGCGTCGGCGCTAATGAGAAGGTTATCTATGCCAAGAGCCCTGGCTACTGCAAGACTTGAGCCACTGCGAGAAATGAAGTGTCTGATTTGAGACGAGCCATAAAGAGATCGCAGCTCATCAGACTCCGCGAGCGCGAGATCGGCTAGAGGGATAGGCACATCTTCGTCCGAGAGGAAGACGGCTTTCTCTTTCAAGGCGCGAATACCGTTGGAGTCGACCAAGTTGGACCTTGATAATATGTACTTCAGGGCGATCTCGATTTTGTCTGCGATGATTTCAATTGACAGAGGCGCGGCTGCATCCAGACAGAGTCCATTGATCACGTGGCTGACAGAGACCGGAGCAATTTGCATTCTGGCAATGTGGAGTCTCGTGGCGATCTCTCTGTCCAGGAAAGGCGCCTTGTCGAACACCTCCTCTATGGCATCGTCGGCCGGGATGTAGACTCTGTCCTGTCCGGTGAGAGAGCGCACTCTGCCATTCATATCAGGCCAGATTTCCAGCGCGACGAGCTGCTTGCTTATCTTTTCCGAAATCTCATCTACATAACGTTCAAGAAGAATATGTAATTTCCGCAGACCGGCAAGATCGGGGGTGAGCGTTCCTTTGACACAGTCGTCTGCCAGGGTCGCTAACGACAGGGAAGGAGCTGCCAGTCTGTTCATCAGAACTGCCGCCGCCGTCTGATCGTAGCGATTGCTAGCTCCGGATTTCGCTACAACGAGGTCTTGTTTTACTGCAATCGGCCTGGCGGCACCGTAGAACTGGGCCAGATCGATGGCCAGATCATTGCCGAAGCCATCGACTACCGCCTCCATGTCCGAAACGTTCGTAGCAACCGGCCAAAATGTGTCGTCGCTCGCTTGAAACAGGGGCAGTCTCCCGACCCGTTTCAGGAGATGCCAATCGGCTTCCACCAGGGCATTGAGTATGAGATTGAGCCGATCGATATGGAATGGAAATCTGTCGAGAGGAAACTCCACGGGAAGTAGTCGACCAGAAAGGTTTTTTTCCAGATCCTCGACAAGATATTCCAGATCGAGCTGCTTGATATCGAGCCAATTGAGGAATGAAATGGTTCTCGGACCGGCTGCATCTAGATGGCGATCGATGAAGAGTTTTTCACTGGCGTATATATTGCGCATGGCGTCTGCGCCCCGAACGAGCTCAGTCGACCGTCTCAGGGTCCCGGTCGAGTCCATTATGATTGGCAGAGTCTTGAGCGACTCTATCCATGCTGATAAAGCCTCTGTGTTTTTGCTGCGCTCCAGCGATTCGAGTTCGGTCAGCAACAGATCATATAGAAGCTCTAGTTTGGCTGTATTCGTGAGGAAGATTGGCGGTCGAAATGGTTGAGCTGATAGACGGTCGATCAGATAATCGAGCAGACTTCTGGTATCAAAACTGGTGGCGCCCAGTTCCAAGATCACTTTTCGCGAGCGCTCCGAAACATTGTCGAGAACAAAGGCTCTTTGATCATCGATCCTCTCGTCTTCAAATAGCTCGAGGATGGCGGTTGGCGCTACAATCGAGTCAATTGGTGTTACGAGCGATTTGTGGACGCTGGGAACAATCGGTATGTCGCCGAGAGCCAGAGGCAGGTGCTCCGGAATCAGTGAAAAAGGAGCGTTGAGAAGCTCCTGCCGAAGCGGGAGCACATCGAGAAAGCGGCCGGCTGAAGACAGATCTTCTCCCTGCGCGATTCGATGGGCAATTCTCCGCAATTGATTGGGTACTTGCGAAAGAATCCAGCGATTCCAGTTGGACTCCGGCGCGATTCTCTCCCTGTCCACTGGGACGTCAAAGTGTCCCTGGATGAAAAATCGCAGACCGGGATTCTCTCGTGTAGGCAGGTAGCTATAGACTTCGGCCGCGGAATCCGGAAGCGGGATCGGTTGTCCATTGTCATCGAGCAGGATGCCGACCATGATTTTCGTGCTGTCGGGGCGGCCGGCTTCGCGCGCCTCTCCATCGTAGGTATAGACATCATCCTGAATCAAATAGGAGACTACCAGCTCCGATGGCTCGTATCTGATGGAGCAGCCCTTCTGATCCGCGCATTCGATCAGGGCATGGCGCTTGCTGCCGTTGTCGGCATCATTGATCTGAAAGTCAATTACTTCGATGCTTCTAAGGGTCAATAGAACGCAAGAATTTAATGCCACTCCCTGTTCGTACAGCGCCTCAGGCGACCGTGCGGCATCCAGATGCCTGCGCAGCGGCAATACCACCGCGGTGCCGTCTGCAGGTACAAAAGAAGGTCGATGACCGAGCAGTTTTGGAATAGAAACATCGGCGATTTCGAAGCAATAAACATCCGAATAAACCTGGGGACGTTCGGTCACTTCATATACGGACTTGAACCCAACTCCGAAAAATCCGATTTGCTGTTTGCGTTTTGTCGTCTGACCGATTGAGGTTATACCGACCAGGTCACGCGTGTCGAAGACAGCGCCGTCGTGCCAGACTACGATTTTATCGGAATCGAAAGTCACCTTCCATTGCTTGGCACCGGCATCTTCTGCGTTTTGTAGCAGTTCGATCAAAAAGTGACCCGGATCAGTATAGACGCGTCTTGCAAGAAGATCCTCGGCATTGGCTTGCGATACCGCCTTTGGTGCATCACTCAAGACATTGATAGCGGACTCGGCCAGCTCCGCTTTGACCTGACGAAAATCTGCATAGCACTTGTCGCCTATCGACTTTGCCAGTTGCTCGAGTCTCGATATCGATGGTCCTGGTAACTGTGCCAGAATTCTCGGCGGAATGTCTGAGGCGGAGGCAGCGTGCAGCATCAACTCTACCTGTTCGTACAGCTCATTGAGATGTGCATCACGCGCATCCGGACAGTAATTTTTCGCGGCACGATCCAGAAGGCACATTGTCGACAGTCCCGAGAGTGGTACTATGCGCAGTGCCGCAAGAAGCAGCCCGGAACAGGTTTTCTCAAATCCCTCATTGAGTGGACTCTGGACCAGAGCCTTCAGAATTTTGTCGACGGAAGAATCAGGGAGTTGAATAAGGAAATCGGCAAACCAGAGCCTGTTCTTCTCCTCCGCCAACCACGAATTTTCGAGCAACTGCCTCGCCAACCATGCCAATGGTGCCGGGTCGCGGAGCGGGCGGCAAAGCTCGATCAACTCGCGAGGAGAATTCTGCTTTTGAATTGCTGTCGCCAGAAACTCCAGTTGAGACGACAAAGGCAAAAGCTCAAACTGTTCAGTTGTTTCTGTTAACCGATCGTCGATCATAACGGCGATTTTGCTCTCCCACGTTTTCTAATATTACAAGCAAAGTGGTTTTGATGTTGAACGGAGAACCAGTATTGAGTTAACACTCGGCGCGATTGCAATCCTGCCAGCGAGTGATCAATACGCTCTATTGGGACGACTAAGATGCCTGGTAGGGGGGTATCAATTAAAAGAGGTAATTTATGGCCAAAATTCTTGTCGTTGATGACGACCCGGGCATTCGAGACATTGTGGCCAACGTTCTCGAAGAGTATAACCACACGGTTGAGTCGCTCGATAATGGCGGCGAAGCGGTGGGGTGGTTGCGGGCGTATCAGTACGATCTGATAATATTGGACTGGCAGTTACCGGGGCAGTCGGGAGTCGAAATCTGCGAACAATTTCGCAACGCCGGAGGGCAGACTCCGGTGCTCATGCTTACCGGGAAAGGACAGATTGACGAAAAAGAGCTTGGCTACGGCAGCGGTGTGGATGACTACCTGACCAAGCCGTTTCATGTCAAAGAGCTGGTTCTTCGCGTCAATGCTCTACTAAAGCGTATTCCGGAAATTCGGCACAAGAAGTCCTGTATCAAAGGCTGGGTTCTGGACGATCTAAACTATACCGTCAGCCGTGAAGGTGAAACGGTGCAGCTCACGCGACGCGAGTGGCAGCTTCTGGATTTCTTGTTTCGAAGACCGAACCAATATTTTGATTCCGATACACTTTTGAATCGCGTTTGGGAGACTGATTCCGAAGCAACATCGGAAGCGCTTCGTACCTGTATAAAACGACTGCGAAAGAAGCTCGACAAGCCTAACGAGGATTCAATAATCGTCTCTGTCAAAGGGCTCGGCTATATGATTAGCGAGCAGGGCGGCGACTCTAGCGAGTAGAGACCTCAGTTGCTTTGCAGTTCACGCGGAATTGAGACGAATCCTAAACAAAAGAGCTGACCTCAGGCCAGCTCTTTCGAAAGTTGGGTTTGAATACTAGGCCCTGACGTGCTCCGCTTCTTTCTTCTTGCGGATCAGATTGAGAGCGC
>CAZISK010000543.1:0-5928 GCA_964541355.1 uncultured Candidatus Obscuribacterales bacterium | reverse complement strand
CCATGTGAAACTATCTCGAATACGACGGGCTATCTTATCAGTGAAGGAACTTTGGATAAGGCGATTCCTTTGGGTCTCGCTTGCGGAAACGGTTCGCACGTGCAGCAATTCAAGAACGTCTACCTATAAACTGCACGTCCGGCCACAACACGAGTTTGCGGAGTTACCCGACCCAATTTGGTCATTTGCGAAAATTGCAGAGATGAATTTGAAAAGATACAGTAACTTTACAGACGAATTAAATGCTCGCAATCTTTTATCCAACAAAATCTTGCGAACCTCCTCGAAGGTTCTGCTTAGAGATTCGAGGGAGTTTATCAGTGGAAAGTTTGATTTATTGATAACATCCCCACCATATGGGGATAATAGAACTACGGTTCCATATGGGCAAAATTCTTACCTGCCGCTTCAGTGGATCCCGTCAGCCGATATTGACTCCGATCTCGACAGCGATTATCTGAGGTCGACATATGAAATAGATCGCAGAAGCTTGGGAGGGGTAAATCCCCGTGTAAATCTCGAAATCCACTACAGGGATGTCTTGTTACGTTCCGCTGCATTATTGGCAACTGTGCGACGGCTGAATGGCCAGCCCAGAGATCGCCTATCGCGAGTTTTGAGCTTTGTTAATGCATTAGACCAGTCGATTGCCGTATGCGCTGATGCTTTGAATACCAATGCATATTCATTTTGGACACTGGGCAACAGGCGGGTCGGTGGCACAGAGATTGAATTAGATTGCATATTGCCTGAATTGGCTGCTGGTCATGGACTGAAACTAATTCAGACCATAGAGCGTAGAATTCATTCAAAGAGAATGGCCATTCGGAATAGAATGACTAACACTATGCGGACAGAGAAAGTTGTAATTCTGCGCAAACAAGGCCGCACCTAAACCCAGGAAAGCGTTATGATTAGCTCAAATGACCACCTTCGCATAGACGCACAGGTTATTCGTCAACTTGGGGACCAGCTCATTACGGATGCGGAGCAAGCTCTCTTGGAGCTGATCAAGAATAGTTACGACGCAGATGCCACGAGCGTTTCAATTACTATTGACACAGAATTCATGCCCAGTGATGGAGAGATTCCGTCAGGGGCAATAGGTGGAATCCTTGTCAACGATACCGGGCTTGGCCTAAGTGAAGAAAATATCAAGAATGGTTGGCTTGTAATTAGTTTATCTCCAAAACGCCGTATGAAGCAACAAGGCCTGACCACATGGAGGAAGCGTACGCCTCTGGGAGACAAAGGGCTTGGGCGTCTCGGCACCATGAAGTTAGGGCGATACCTGGAGCTAAGCACCGCGAATGCAGAGACCCCCGAGCAACTTCCCCATAGTGCTCATAGGGTCTTTATTGACTGGGGCAAGTTCACACCGGGAGTCACTCTGGATCAGGTACCAATAACCGTTGAACAAACAGAGATTCCGAAGAAACCGTTTACTTCAGTGGCGGTTTACGGTCTGTCAGATACCACATATTGGAAAGGCGCTGAGCGGCGTGATCTGCTGCAAAAAAATCTATCCACTCTAATATCTCCATTTCTAGGGTTTCAGGATTTCAAAATAAAACTAAACATCAATGGAACAGCGTTAGATCTAGACAGAATTGGCCCCCAAATCAGGAATAGTGCCACGACAACATTTTCAGTATCCTGGAATGGTATCAGTCTGTCATTTGCAGGAAAGGCTAGAATCGATCTGCTCAAGGCTAGTACTGAAAACGATCAGAGTACCTTTTTTAATGATGCCATTCTTGCTGATCGCGGCCAACGCTTCCTTGATTTCTTGATGTCACGCGGCGGTGCCAAGCAATTCAGCATCAAGCCGTCTGCCCAACCGTGGTACATAGAATTCTCGCAGGATCTGGAGGTTACTCAGCTGCAAATTCCAGAGCTGGCAGATGAACAGGGGAACCCTGGCCGCTTTCATGGAGAAATCGACAGCTTTGCTCTCGATGGTGCATCAGCAGCAGATGGCATTTTTTCTAATTACAAGGAATATAAGGAATATGTTAAGCGGCAATCAGGGATCTATGTATATCGTGACAATTTTGGAGTGCGAATGCCTAAAGACTGGGCAGGGCTTGGCCTGAGTTGGACGTCAGGTCGCAGCTATTATGGCCTGAAACCATCCACTACAATTGGCTACATTGCAATTACTGCGGCCGGAAATCCGCAGTTATCAGAGAAATCCGATCGTGAGGGTTTTCTTGATGCTCCGGCTTCGCGTTGTTTTGTTCGACTTGCGCAGTCATTTGTCAAACAAGCTAATGATGTTCTGACTTTCATTAGACGCTCGTATGTAGAATATAGGTCTATTGAGAGTAGCAAGGCCATTAATCAAGCACCCAACTGGACTCCTGGGGAACTGACTAAGGTGCTGCAAGATCTTGATAAAGACGCCCGCATTCGTGGAGAAATCATCACGAATAAGACAGAGCAAGTCGTGAAAAAGCTAGGAAGCGTAGAAGAAGGTGTAAAGTCGCTTCGCGGCCTGTTTACTCGTGAACCTGTGGATAGGACCCTTAGTGAACTCGCGTCGTTGCAGACTGAAATTCGGGCATTGCGGCAAACCGTCAATTCAATACGCGATTCTCAGCAGGAACCGATCAAGATAGCTAATGTTTCTTTGGAACGAATTGCTTTAATGAGCCGACAGCTGGAAGATGTATATGAAACTGTCGGTGTAGGGATTGCTGCGCAGGCATTGGCTCATGATGTACATGCCATCTTAGATGATATTGTCGGCCGCACAATGCGCCTTCGTAATTTGATTCGCATTAATGGAAGCGAAAGAGACACTGGATTGGATAAAGAAGCATCAATATATGTAGAGTATATTCTGGTAGCAATTAACAACTTACGCAAACAAATCGCCTTCATCGAGCCAATGATGAGAGGTACTCGGGAAGTAAAGCAAGAATTTCGAGTTTCCGATTTCCTGACTGACTACATCGCGTTACGTAGGGACCGGCTTCATGCGCTTGGGATCGCCGTCGAACTGAAAATCAGAAAGGACTTTTCTGTTTATTTCAATCGTGGCAGGCTGCTTCAGATTGTCGATAATCTGTTTCGCAACAGCGAGTATTGGCTGCGCCAGCAGCAAATACATTATCCCAGCGAAAATTCAATTATTCGAGTAGAGATTAACGCACCGACAATTGTCGTCTCGGATACTGGCCCAGGAGTTAGGGCCGCTCTAGAAGAGACACTTTTTGATCTGTTCGTTTCAGATAAACCCAAGAAAGATGGCCAAGGGCACGGATTGGGCTTGTTTATTGTTACTCAGTTGTTGGAACGAGATAATTGCCACATTTGGCTTGATAGCGAGCGTAATCAGCGTGGAAACCGCTTCAAGTTCATGCTCGATCTGGCCAGCGCTCAGAGGTAAATGACCATGGAATCCTTGCAGTTAAAAAACATCCTCGAAACCGCAGGAATTACTCAGATCATTTGGATTGATGACCGGTTTGATCCGGTTCCTGCAGGAGCTATAGCAGAAGGATTGCTGGCTGAATTGGTCACACGAGTAAAAGTAAGTGGCCGTACGTTGCAATATGATAAAATCACGTTTACGCCCGATTCAGAGGTCGATGAGCTACTGAAAGACATTAGAGATAGCGACGACCCTAATGCCTTCTCGGCAGTTTACAAGTTGGCTCGCGAGGAACTGCGTAAGGCAGGTGAGGTCCCCGATTATTCCGATGAAGATCTGACTGCCGTTACGCAGTCTCTGGGAAGCGTTAGAGCTATTGGTTTTGACGAGTGGGCAACTCAGAGCGAGTCTGTGCTTTCGTCGCTGACTGGGGAAACCTTGGTGATAATTGATAATGAACCAGGGCATGCTGGTTCACCTGTTAATGGCAAACAACTGTTTACTCAATTAACCAGTCGGCATCGGGATTGTTTTATTTTGATGCTTACCCATAGTGTCACTGATGAAACGTCGGCTGATACAATGCGCCAGAGTTTAGATCCTGACGGAACCTTGCGACACCGATTTTCGGTAATGTCTAAATCGCGTGGCGCCCAGCCATTGGTTTCACATCTGGGTAGCAAAGTACGCGCTGTCGTAACTCGCAGGTCGGGCTCAGTCTTTGCTAAGAGTATCGCAGATGTCCTCCGTGAATCAGCAAAAGAGGTGGAGGACTTCCTGTCCAAAATTTCTCTCGCAACTTTCGATCATGTAGTATTTCAAAACTCCATCGAGGAAGGCGCATCAGAGATCGATGTTTTGCTTAGGCTGTTTCATCTAAATCAGCGCATTCAAGTAGAGCAAGCGATTTTGGCAAATGGTCGCTTGGCAAGTTATCTTGACAGTATCCGACGCCTGCGCTCATTGGCTCCTGAACTTCCTCCTGATGAGGACCTCAAAGCTATTGTCGAAGCGGAGAAAGGGAAATTGTATCAGTGGCGAGAGCGAGAAGTATATGATACTGAGGAGACGATCAATCGGGGGCATCGACCGCTACGCTGCGGCGACATATTTGAGTTGACTAACGCCGACGGTAGGCCAACAAAACTTTACATTCTCCTCGGCCAACCCTGTGAGATGGCCGTCAGAGCGAATGGAAGGCGCGGCATGGATGAGGCGATCTTTGTTCGCCTAATCCTTGAGTCAGCCACGAATGGTGAGCCGGAGCGTGATTCGCCGTCTCAGCGATATCGTTTGCCGAGGTTCAAAGATAACGACGCTTATCTCAAACTAACTGAGTGGTGTACAGTCAATTTGAGATGCCTCGATTTTGCGGTGTTTAATAGCAATGGGAAAGTAGAACTATTTGCTGATACCGTTGAACCACATTTTTTGCTTCCGGGGTGGCTTAAGCGAATTCAGGAAGCCAAAACCGCTATGTCAAAACGTACCACAGAGAGTGCCGCTCACGGGAAGGGGAAAGGGAAGTCCCCCGATGTCGATATTCCTGCTGGATACCGTTCGCTTTCGTATAGGTCAGACTTTTCTGGTGGCGTGATGTTGTCGGCTCCGATGGAATCGGGTCGAGTGGGAGTTGTTTCCTCTTGGCAACGTATCGCCTCCCTTCGCTCTCCATGGAGCACTGCTGGATATACAGCATTTTTCTCTTGGCGAACGCGTACAGCGTTTGATCATGATTTTATGGGGAAGGGTTAACGGGGCATGTTTTGGGTGAGCCTGCTAATGCATCGGGAACTGCTGCGCCGTCGTGGTTTGCCACGCGCGTCGCTGGGCTTGGCCCTCTTCGCGTCTCCGCATTGGGCGGAATGAGAGGCGCCGTGTTGCTCACACCGACAAGTCCAACGCGCTCACTCTGAGCAGCCTATTGCTGCGGTATTGACGATCGCTTCCGCCTTGGGTAGCCGCTTGCGTACCCGGCCACCAGCGTACGTCAAGCTCGTGGCCACAGTGATGACGCCAGGCGCACCTGAGCGGACCTATAGCCCCCTGCGTTCCGGTGTCGTACAATGCTCCCCCGTCGCTGTCGCCGAAAACGCGCGGCGAAGCAGTCCCTGCGGATCGTTACTCGCCACCTCACAGCTCGCCGTGCGATTAAACGTACTTAATCGCACACTTAATCGGCGTACCTGGGCCTTTGTTTGCGCCTAGTAATTAAGTCTCCAGCGACGGAGATCACTTTCTTGTTGACAGGGACGGATCAAGGTATTTTTTCGGCCCGTCGAGAAACCTTAATCGGCGGGGCGTAAGATCGGCCAGAAAGCCTGTGCGCAGCAGCACATCTGTAGCCTCCGGGGAACCCTACCGCAGCTCAGGTGGGACCGCCTCGCTGGTGGTCCCTGTGGCCGATGAGCCGAGAGCCTGAGACCCTCCCGGCAGGGTCACGACGTGCCGCTACATAGCCTCTTTACAGCCGATATGCCGATAACGAACCGCATTCTATCAAACAACTACACCCTCGTTCTGCTTCGTTTCCTGCTTCAACTTCTGGG
>CAZISK010000542.1:0-5938 GCA_964541355.1 uncultured Candidatus Obscuribacterales bacterium | reverse complement strand
AGGCAGTATCGAAAAGGAGCAAATCGATACTATTGTGGAAAACATGCTGCAGTGGCTCGGGTTCAAGCTCAATGTCGAGACAGGTAAGATTGAGCGTAACGAGGATGGCTCTCCGGTTATGTCTACCAATTTGTCCGGCTGTCTTGTCCCCGTCGGTGGTGACCATCAGAAGCCGCCGGCTAACCTGACCAATATTATCACTCAGACAGAACGCTGTCTGAGCGCGCTACTTGAGGATCCTGACAATGTTGAATACTTGTCGGCGGTCGACCTGGATCCGGTGCAATTAATGGACTATACCTGGTTGGTGGCGAATGCGGTGCGCAACTCCGACAACGGCATCAACGTGATTGAGGGTGAGCTGCGAGAAAATGACAGCGCTCTCGCTCATGCCGCAGGCTATATGCTTCCAGGGGTTTTATCAACGCGTCTCTATTTGAAGCGCGTGAATAGAATGATCGAACATCGCCTGATCCGTCTTTGCGAACCGGTCAATGCGATGATGACGCTTATGGGGCTGAGTCGCTATCCTACAGTCGAGCTGGCTAATGCCTGGCGTTATCTTCTCAAGAATCATCCTCACGACAGCATGTGCGGTTGCAGTGTGGACGAGGTTCACTCTGAAATGATGACTCGATTTGCTTCAATCAATCAGATTATCGATGTTCTCGATCAGCGCTGCGGTCAGGAGTTGCTCGTCCCAGGGGTTCATGAGTGGAGCCTGCGCGATGCCGGCTCGACGAAGGCACCATACGACAATGCCGGCTTTGGTCGTGGAAGAATAAGATTGCTTGATCCGGATGTGCCGGTCGATGGACTGGCGATTTTTAACACATCCACAGATCTTGTGAGCGCACCGGTCCGCATCACGCTCTCTATTCCGAAGAAGTATTTCGACGATCGCGATAGTGCCGCTGGTAGTGCCATGCCTGCATCTCGAATCTCAGCTGCTGCTGACCGGTATCTTTTCGAGATGGTCGCTGCTTCGAAGAGATATCAGATAGACTCCACTGGTTATGACATGGAGCTCTTCGGCGAGTCTTGCGGCGTTCCCTTGTACAAAGATGTTTTCTACCTGGAAGGCTGGATCTGGGCCGACGATGTACCGTCTCTCGGTTGTATTCGGCGAAACCTGCCGCACTCAGTAGAAGCGGCGGAGAGCCCATCGGCGGAGGCTGCTGCGCGGTCAATTACAAACGGAATCCTCGATGTTAAAGTCGACGCATCCGGTCACATCACCGTACATCATGAAAAGGACGGCTCCTCGAGCTCATTTCCAATAAAACATTTCTGGCGTGACGTTGCTGATGCGGGCGATTCGTACAACTTCGATCCAATTCTCAATGATTCTCCTGTGACAGGGAGTTTTAAGTCAGTCGAGGTGCTGCAGGCAGGACCGCTGGTAGCATCGCTCAAAATCGTGTATGAAATTGAGTTGCCGGAAGCTATTGTGACGGATGAGTCAAGAGATTCGGGCGTCGAATTCCTGGTCTCGTTCAAGCGCTCAGAGCAAACGATCGTGCACCAAATCGAGACCGTCGTATCTTTGCGCCGAGGGGTACCGATTGTGTTCTTTGATTCGTCGTGGAACAATCAATCCACGGATCACCGCCTTGAAATCGTTTTCGCCACAGGTTCTCCAGTGCAGACGACCTGGTCGGAGAACCATATGAGTCTAGTAAGACGACCGGTTAACGATCGTGCCGTCGTGCTTCCTGTGGCTAAGTACACGGAAGCGCCATTGGATCGTTTTCCCTGCCAGCGCTTTTTCATTGCCAACGGGCAGCTATTCTTCAACCTGGGGATGCCTGAATATGGTGTTGACGACGATGTCGTTACGATGACGGCTCTTCGGGCGATCTCGATGCTGTCCCGCCGGCGACTGATGACGCGTGGCGGTGGCGCCGGCCCATATCTGGCTGTGCCGCAGGGTAATTGCATCGGCGATAACAGGGTCAGTTACGGGTGGGCACCACTTTCGGTGCTATCTTCCGCGGCGAGCGCTCAGGAAGATGACCTGTCCGACGAACAACGATCGTTAGCTTACAGGCTTGCCGATGCTTTTGAAGGTTCTTTGTGGATTTCTCCGCTCACTCCTGCATCAAAGGACATTGGTTTTGCAGGTTCGCTTCTGTTAGTAGACAATCCGCACATTCGATGTACGGCGTTTTATTCCAGGGATAGAGGGAGAAATTTCTTTATTCGCCTACTCAATGTCGCTAACAGCGTACAGTCAACGACGGTCAAGCGCGGCCCCTCGAAATTCAAGGCGCATGTGCGAAGAGTCAATCTCAAAGGAGAAGGTCAGAGCGAGCCGCAATCGTTAGATCAGCCGCTGGAGCTGTCGTTCGGCCGAAATGAGTTGATTACGCTTCAGGTAGCCGTTACGGACTGACCAGCTAAAAACCGCTAGGTGGCGGAGGTGATCCGCCGCCTTGAATATCTTTGATCACCCTTTGCTGAGCTGCGTCCTGTCCTTGTTTCCAGGCGTCTATTCTCTCCTGGTGAGCGGCTCGATCGGCTTGCATTCGCTTGATGAGCTGCATTTTTTTACCACGATAAGCTGCCAGGTCGAAAATATCTTTGTAGTTATGTCGGCGAGCGGCCTCCCAGATGTCGTTGAAATCGGCTACGGTAGAGGCCTGGTCTAGCGCTTTTTTGAGCAGATAGCGGTCGAGGTCTTTGAGCTTCATCGGTTCTATCTTGCGGAGCATGACCATGAGCTCGTGAGCGTTGGGCTCGTCGTCGATCATCTCTCTGACGACCTTGCGCTGCAGATCCACCATTCCCATGAGACCAGCCAGACGAGCGTAATCAATCGCCTCCGGGACTGAGTCGAGTACGGTGTATGCTTTCTCCATAGCGAGGTGAGCCACATCGGTCATCGATACTTCAAGTGCTTTGGTTGCCAGATCCATCAGTTGCTCCGGCGTCTCCGACACGCTGATAAGCTGCTGAACGGACTTGCGCGTTACATCGAAGCATTCATACTGCCTGGATTTCATCGCCACCAGGATGTAGTCGTCATATGTCCGGCACATTTCGAACGCCTTCTCCATAATGGCGCGGCGCGCGTCTACAGTAGCGAAACCGTATTGCTCGGTGTAGCTCGCTACGGCGATGCATTTCGGAAGGTCGGTGCAGGCTGAGAGAATTTCGGTGTAGATCGGAGTCGCTTTATCGGCGCGACCTTTCTTTGCATAGCCTACGGCTCGCTTCAGCGCGCGCTGCTGATTGACCGTCAACGGTGAGTCCGAGTCCGGTCGATCGGCATAGGCTGGACCTGCCGGCAAGGTCAGGCAAGCAGCGGCGGTCAGTGTGCACACCGACTTCAGAAAGTTTGATGGTTTACCGGGCATAGTCGACTCCGATTGCGCTATTGTGAGACTTCCTCTCCCCCACACTCTCTACCCCCAGACTCACCTAATATACACATTATCAACTCTCTATTGAAACCGCTAACAATGGCAAAATCAAGACGAAAGTCCCATATTATCTTCAGGTTATGGCACTACCCGCGTGGGTAAGATCTTAAAAGTGCGCACGGGTGGGGCATATGGAGTTCAAGGAAAAGCAGGATATCAAGCTTTCGCAGGTTTGTGCTGAGTGCGGATTTCCGAGTGCGCAATGTACCTGCAGCTCCACTGCGTCCGCTCAGATCCAGGGGCCTCTCGCGAATTATGTTCTATCCGACACTGTCCACGAAAGCGATCGTTCTTCGATTTATCAAGGACGGCATACTGACACTGGACAAGTGTTTGCCGTAAAGACCATCAAGTCCCAGCCCGTTACGGATAGAACCGCTCAGCGCAAGCTGCAGCAAGAAGGAAAGGCGGTCACATCGCTCACCCATCCTCATATCAGCGCGGTCTACGACTACGGTCTCTCTTCGACAAATTTGCCATTTATCGCTCGCGATTACATCGAAGGTATCAGTCTCGCGCAGCTTATCGATCAAGAGGGAAGTCTGGATACACAGCGCTTTTGCGATATCTTTCTGCAAGTAATCGAAGCCCTTTCCTATGCCCATGAAAATGGCGTATTGCATCTGAGTCTCAAGCCGGAAAATATTATTATCACGAAAAAACCAGGTAGCAAAGGCGAGTTCGTGAAGGTCGTGGACTTCGCGGTGTCACGTATGGTGCCGATGGAGACAAAGGAAGATCGCGAGCGTTGTGCCAGGCACGATTCGCGATACCTGAGCCCGGAGCAGGCACGCGGCGAAGCGGTCAGCTCGGCAACCGATATCTATGCGTTGGGCTGCACCATGTATGAGGCGCTCTGCGGGCATCCTCCGTTTGATGAGGGCGAGCAGCTCGAGATAATGTGCAAGCAAATTAGTGTTACGCCTCCTGAGCTGAAGACGGTAGCTCGCCATGAGCCTCCCGAGGCTCTCAACCGTATTGTTATGCGATCTCTTGCAAAAGATCCGATATCAAGACCGGTGACTCTGAAGGAAGTAGAGCGAGCTCTAAATGACGTGTTGCAAGGCAAGATGTTTTCGGAAGAGAAGTTGGTGACTCGTTCTGCGGAGGCGCCACCGGCAGCGGTGTCTTCGCGATCGCAAATCCCGCCCTCGCGACAAAGCTCGACGACAGGATATGTTACCATCGCGATCATCATTGCGATCTGTGGGGCTGCTGCGCTGATGTTTTGGCCCAGGACGCCTTATGTGCCACCCGTTCCGGAGTGGAAGGTCTTTTTTGATCAAGCCACGAAAAGTGCCGCCGTAGGCAATGTCCAGGAGGCGGAGACTCGGCTCAATATGGCGCTCGACGCGATAGGAAGCGTTGAGAGCGACAAGAAAGATGTCGCTCTGATACTTGCCAGGCTTGGCTTCCTGTATTACTCGCAAGATAGGAAGCATGAGGCTATGCCGCTTCTTGTGCGAGCCTTGCCAATGTACGAGGCTATGCAGGGACCTGAAGGTACTGATGTCGAATGGATTGCGACGGACATTGCCGAGATTGCTCAGAAAACCGAGAACTGGCAAGTGGCGATCGAAATGTATAAAAAACTAGAACCGATTCGCGCAAGAAAATCAGGCAAATCTAGTGGAAAGTACGCCAATCTTCTGGCAGGTCTGGGCGGGGCCTACATGCATACGCATGACTATGCTCTGGCGGAAGAAAATCTGCGTGAGGCGCTTGTCATTCAAGCGAAACTTCCAGAGAAAAACTTCGTGGCTATCGGACACGAATCGCTAAATCTTGCCTATATTCTAGACACGCAGCTTAACAAAAAGTCCGAGTCTGAAATTCTATACAAACAGGCTATCGATGCAGCGAAAAGAGCTGTTCCGGCCGATAGGATGTTCCAGGCTCGAACGCTTGATTATTATGCCAATTACTTAGAAAGATCCGGTCGCACCGCTCAAGCGAAGGCTCTAAAGCAAGAAGCCCGTGCAGTGCAGGGGCTTCCTCCGGGGTCGTCATCGGCGTCTGGTGCGTCGGCGACCGCTGGCGCCACTGCTGGTAGTACCGCAGTGGCGCGTGGTAAAGAGGCGGTTTCGCGAGCCAAACAAAATCTGGATAAAGCGGACAGGGCGTTGGATAGAGTAAAGAGTTTGAGAGACAGGCTGCGACTACATCGGTGAAATCTCCTCATCGAAGAGGTTGCTCAGCAATGAGCTTCGTTAAGGTGTGATCAACGAAAGTGCTCCAAGTCGATTCATTCGGCGATATTAGATCCACTAATAAAAATCGGCTTCAAGTTATGACCCCGTAGTAATATATTCTGCAAATATTAGACCCACCAATATTTTGCTCGTGTTTTTTATTAGGATTGCTAATATCGCTCAGGGAGCGAGTTTCCTTATCGAAGAGGAAGCAACTTCGATGAGGAAACCTAATCGAAAAGGTTGTTTCGATTACGGCTTTTATGTGCCGGCGAGACGCCGGCGCTCTTACTATGGTCTTGACAGTCTGGATGGACGCAT
>CAZISK010000541.1:0-5942 GCA_964541355.1 uncultured Candidatus Obscuribacterales bacterium | reverse complement strand
GTTGATTCAAAACTGAAACAAATCAGATATGGGTCTGAAACGGCATCTCGGTAATCTAAAAGCATCAACCCCCCGCGAACAAGGAGTTCGAGATGTTTTCCAAAAAGATGCTAGTCCTGACGACATACCTGGTTTTAAATGCACTTCCTACCATGGCTAGCACATCCGATTTGCAAAGACCAATCAACACTGGCGCTAATGCAGCAACATTAAAAGATAGCGCTCAAGTCTTGACCTTGGAAGGATCCGTAAGTTGTAGCGTTCTGAGCGCCACCGAGGGCTCGTTCATTGCCTCTTCCCCGAACGCTTCATGCAAGATGATTTCCGAGGACACCCTGGTTCTTGAGAATGGTACTGTGTTGTTGTCGACCCGCTCTCAGACGAAGGTTACAACTGAAGTGGGCGAGGTTCATATGAAAGGCAATGCCCAGGCCCTTGTTTCGCTCCAGGATGGCAAGCTCTATGTGGTAAATCTTGCCACTTCAAGAGAAGAAAATCTTAGCGTTGTTGTAGGGCAACGAGTTATGTTTCCAACCCTCGGAATGCAGTTGATTGTCAGCGATAGCCGCACAAGCTTCAAACAAGTCTTTCGCAACAAGCGGGTAGGTCAGTTGGGCATCGCGACGGAGCAATTAGACAGCTCGACCTGGATCACCACTAGCGACGTATCGCTGGCTGAACTGCTGGTGAACGAACCTGTCCTCGTCGCTGTGACCAGAGACAAGGAATCCAAAGAAGGTCAGAAAGTTATGAAAGGACTGGCGAAGGCTGCTGCATGTGTCAACGCAGTCGCCGGTGACCGGTCATTCAGTCATTTGAAAGGCTAGGCTTATATTGACTGAAGAACTGACTTCAAAGTGGTTGAGAACTTGTTGATCTCGTCTTCGGTATTGTAATAATGAACAGAAGCACGCACCATGGATGGTAGCTTTCTCGAAACCATATCGAGTCGTGTTCCGAAGGTCGTAGTGTAAGTAGTGTTGATACCACGTTGAGCCAGTAAGCGGACCAACTCTGAGGCTTCTACCTTGTCGGAGTAGAACGTCGTGATACCACACTTTACTTTTCCGTTATCACCAACTGTGACACCATTCAGAGCAGCAAGTTTTTCACGCAACAGGTCGGCCAGGGCAAACACACGCCTCTCAACCGGTATAATCCCGACATCGAGAAGATAGCGAACGGCGGTGGCCAGACCAAGTTTTCCGGCGAAGTTCTGTTCCCAGTTCTCGAATTTTCTAGCATCGTTGCGGACTTCATAGTTGTTGTCAGAAGACCACTGCGCTGAGTGCAAGTCCAGGAAAATCGGCTCGATATTCTTTGCCGTCTCCTTTCTTACGAAGAGGAATCCGGTGCCGCGAGGTCCTCTTAAATACTTCCGACCGGTTGCCGACAGCATATCGCAGTTCAACTGCTTAGTGTCTATGGACATCTGTCCGACCGATTGGCAAGCATCGAGCAGGTAGAGAATGCCGTATTTTTTTGCGACAGCTCCAACTGCTGCTGCGGGATTAACCAGCCCTCCGTTGGTAGCCACATGTGTGATGGCGATAAGCTTAACGCGATTGTCGACCATCGAGGTCAACGCCTCTACGTCTAATTGTCCGGTGCTGTCATTCGGAACAACCCTGATTTCGGCGCCTGATTTTTTACAACGTTGCAAGAACGCGATGTAGTTGCTTGCGTACTCGTTATATCCAGTGAGAATTACATCGCCTTCTTTCAATGACAAAGAGTAAAAGGCCATGTCCCATGCTCGAGTTGCGTTTTCAATGAAAGCAATTTCGTCGGGTTGGCAGTTGATGAGCTTGGCGACTTGCGGATAAAGCTGCTCAATTGCTTCGTGATTTTCTTCCTCTGCTTCGTAACCGCCGATTTCTGCCTCCAGGCAAATGTGCGATATGACGGCGTCCACTACTGCTTGCGGTTGTAGTGCAGCCCCAGCATTGTTAAAGTGGATACGATTTTTGACGCCCGGGGTGTCGGCTCTGACTCTTTCGACGTCGATGGACTCTTCTTTTACCGTCATGAGATGCCTCAGAATTGGATTGCGGAAAGCCAACGAGCATATCAAAATCGGCGGTGATTGTCTTAGCCTAGTATAAAAAATAAGTAGCCGCTTTAGCGCGGAAAGTGTCGATGAACGCAGCAATTTTCTGTGCTGTGTCGTCTTGACCTAGAGATTTGTAGTAATCGGCAGCTTTGTCGAGGCTTTCTTTGGCGGAACGCAACAACTGCCCGTTGACTTTCACGTTCGACTTCGGCAGATTGCTGGACTGGCGGATATTGCTCAGCTCGTAGTCGCACATGCCGATTCGATAGAAGAGCTCGGCTTTGAGCGTGCTCTTGAAATCTCTTCCGACAAGGCGCAATGCTTCTTGCAATTCGGCTTTTGCTTCAAACCATTTTTTCTCATCGAAAAAAGTCCGACCTAGTGAAACCTTGTCGACCACCCTCTTGAGACCGGCGGTTCGCATAGTCGTGGACATGCGGACATGGAGAGAACCAAATACGGTGCGCTCCAGAGCCAGAAGGCGGAGGTCATCTTCCTTGTCGTCGTTACTGCCACCATACAAGATCTTTTCGAACTCTCTCAAGTGCGCTCTGATATCGATCTTGCCCTTTTCCTCAGGCTTGAGTGGATTGGGTAGTCGAGTCGGCACCATTGGCTGGTTTTGATTTATTGCTGGTTGAGTTTGAGTCAACGCCGGTTGAGTTTGACTCGTGGCTGGACGGGTTGGATTTATTGCCGGAATAGCTTGCTTTATTGCTGGTTGGCTTTGATTCAAAGCAGGCGGCGTTTGATTCGAGGCTGGCTGACTCAGTACCTGCTGAGGTTGATTCTGGGATGGATTGACTGGGGGCTGAGTCTGGTTGACCGGACGAGATTGATTCAATGCCGGCTGAGTTTGGTTGACTACCGGATGAGATCGATTCAGTGCCGGCTGTGTTTGATTGACCGTCGGCTGATTCTGGTTAACCACCGGCTGAGTTTGATTGACTGCCGACGTTTGACCCCATGGTGGTTGAGATTGATTAGCTGTTGACTGGGTTTGATCTGTTGCTGGCTGCAATTGAGTTATTGGCGGTCGAAGTTGATTCATTACCGACTGGCCAGCTTCGTCAGCGTAGGCTGCCGTTGCGAGTGCAGACAAAGAAAGGCAGAGTGTTATCGCTTTTTTGCTAGGCATCTTTGGAATCGAAACGGGCCTGAACTGCATAAACTTATGGTACAGCCTTGAACGCGAATTTGCAGACTGGACAGATTATTAGCTGCCATGATCCGGTTCCAGTCACCAAAGTTTCGATGCCAAAGGCTGATTAGAACCATTGGATATAAGCACGTCGCCTGGCTCGTGACGTTTCAGCTCCAGCGGCCTCGGGCATAGAATGGTCGAGCTCGGCACAATACTGAAGCGCGATGGCGAAGATTTTAATCATTGAGGATGATCAGGCGAGTGCGGACCTGCTAAGAGACTGGCTCAAGCATGACAAGCACACGGTTTAACTCGTCAACAACGGGGAGGATGGGCTCAATCTTCTCAAGAACTTTCTGTTCGACCTCGTTATAGTCGACTGGGGTCTGCCTGCCATCAGTGGAATAGACATCATTCACCATCTGCGAAGTTGTGGGCGCGAGATTCCAATTTTGATGAACTTGGGGCGTAAGGAGATATCGGACAAGGAACAGGGACTCAATGTCGGAGCTGATGATTATCTGACGAAGCCGTTCGATTTGAGTGAGGCATCTGCCAGGGTAAGAGCTCTGTTGCGTGGACCGGCTCAGTTCAAGCACAATGTCTTCAAGTTAGGGCCGATCGAACTCGATCAATTGGCTTGCAAGGTCTTGATAGATGGCGATGAAGTGACTTTGCTGCCTGGCGAATATGCGCTTCTAGAGTTCTTGATGCGCCATCTGCAACAGGTGTTCAGCGTCGACGATTTACTCGAAAATGTGTTGTTTCCGATGGACTTGACCTCGTATATGGTGCAGCCAAGAAGAACGATATCAATATTGAATTTGAGGAAGATAGAGAGTTCATCGTCAATGCAGACTATGAGCGCCTGATTCAGGTTGTTCAAAACCTGGTTTCCAATGCCGTTGAGTTTTCTCCTGCTGGAAGAACCATAACTGTAGTCTCGAAAAGCGATGGACATTGGGCTGAACTAGAGTTTCGCGATCAGGGACCCGGCATTCCTGCCGATGCGTTGACGACGATATTCGATCGATTCAAACAGGCTGGAAAGAGGGATCGCAAGGGGTTTGGACTTGGACTGGCGATTTGCAAGGCAGTGATTGAGGAGCATGGCGGCGAGATCGGAGTTAGAAGTGAGGAAGTTGCAGGAAGTGCATTCTGGTTCAAGATAGCGTTGCTGCATGGGGTGAGAGTCCAGTAACCGCAATGTGAATTTTGCTGCTAAGATCTGAGAATGATGTCTGTGAAGTTTTTGATCTTGTTTCTCGCCTGTGCGACGGTGATCGTATTCACCGTATCTGGTTGCACTAACGAAGAACAGACCAGGTTCGCCAACCGGACGATTGCATCACTGGAGAAGACGTTAGCCAGAGAAGGGGCTCTGGGAGTCACTCCAGAACAATGGACCAAGAAGATTGAACAGGAGCCTAAGGAGCCAAGGAATTACCTTTCTCGTGGCAATTCCTTTTCGGTTCGTAATCAAACTCGACTGGCGATTCAAGATTTTGATACCGCGATTAGATTAGATCCGAAGCTTGCGGTTGCCTATTTCTTTCGGGGCGAGAGCTATCGAATGATGGGCAATTATGAGTATGCAGTTAAAGATCTCACTGAAGCGCTGGCGAAAATTCCTAAGTACCAGCCCGAAACTCTCCACCAGATTGATCAGGTCTATGTGGCACGGGGATCTTGCTATCTGAGCCTGCAGAAGTATAACTTAGCTCTTGCCGATTTAGATGAGGCGATTAAGAGAAAGAGTACCAACGCTTCAGCGTACGTTTTGAGATCATGCGTTCATTTTGAATGCGGACAAGCCAATCTGGCGCTGGTTGATGCGGAGAAAGCGGCTTCCCTAGAGCGAAATGCGATGACACTCGATCATCTTGGTCGATTGTTGAGACTGGCAAAGCGATATGATCGAGCCTTGACGGTACTTAACGAACCTCTGAAACTCTCTGCTGAAACGGTCGATTTCTTTCGAGAAAAAGCGACACTCTTTCGAGATGTAAAACGCTACAAAGAGGGTATTGCCATTGCCAACGACTGTCTTGAGCTTGCTCCGAATGACGTCAGTCTCTACCTGGTGAGAGGCCAGTGTTACAGTCGCAGCGGTGACTATCAAAAAGCCATCAGAGACTTTGGCATGGCTGTCTCCGCGGCGGCGTCGGATTCACCATTCCTATCGCTTGTATACTCCGAAAGAGCCAGTGCCTATGAGGTCCTGGGGGAGCTGGACAAGGCGGAGGACGATATTGAAAGTGTCTTGAAGCAACCTGCAGGTACGTTCGAGCCGACCAATATGAAGCGAAAATTGATCGAACTACTCAGCGCGCAGAGAAATCCTGAGAAGCTCGCTGAAGCGATGGCCATATGTACCGAGCTAATCGATCAAAATCATAGTGCATTTGATTACAACCGGCGTTCTATGTTATACGAACATCAGAAAAATTACACTGCTGCCCTTGATGATCTCAAAAAAGCATGCGAGCTGGATCAGTCGTATGTCGGTAAATACGTCGAGCTCAAAGCTCGTGCCGCTGGCGCAGTGCCGCAAACATCGAATAACTGACCATCACTCAACGGCCTTGATGTCGAAATTGTGGAATTTACCGGTGTTTTTGATCTGCTGCGCCACTTCGAAAACTTTTGCGTCCATCGACTTGCAGCCGCTTATGTACTTGACTTTGGCTTTGTCTGATAGCAGTGGCGTAAGTGCTCTGGCTCGAGGCTCGAACCCGCCGGCTT
>CAZISK010000540.1:0-5957 GCA_964541355.1 uncultured Candidatus Obscuribacterales bacterium | reverse complement strand
CATCTCTAAGTGAGTATGTCCCACCTTCTGGACATGTCATTTCTGATTCATTGAGCGTTATGCATTCGCTTGCTCGGAGCTCTTGTAGCGACTTCGGAATTTTGCGTTCTTGTGAGCCATATAAAAGAATCGAGCTGTCGATCATTTTGAGAAAACAATGACAAATCTTTCGTCGACGTTGTGCGATTCTCGTTTTTGGGCCGACGAGGTTGCGTATAAATGCATCGGAGAAGTAGATGAAGACATCGATATCGTCATCCGTGGTCTGCTCATCGAATGGCATGAGGGTGCGTACGAACAAGAATTCATGACCGGTGCCGAGAGCTTGGGCACCGAATGTAGTGGTGTCCAGAATTCGCTGCAAAGCTGCGCGAGAATTGCTTCTCAGATGAATATCTTCTGTGGGGTTGGCTGCATACGTACAGGTCCTTCGATCGTCGGTGGTGATCGAGACGCAGTCTATTCCGCGATAGTCGAAGTATTCACAAGTTAGGCGACTCTCACGGTCAGAGACCTGACTGGCGAGTCCGCGAAAAAGCTCATGGATTATGGATTTGGACGATGCGACCAGCAAGCTGATATCGCTGCCGTCTGACAGATAAAGATCGCTTCCAGTCAGGCAGATTTCGTCGATGTGCTCGCTTGTCAGAATCTCCAATCGCTCTCCGTCAATGAGCAATTGTTGCTGAATCTGTTCGGCTACGTTTTGTTCGATCGATTGTTTTCCGATCTGATTGATCAGGTAATCCTGCCAGGTTGAGCCCGCGGAGAGAGCTTCGAGAAGTTTTTTCGCGGATCTGCTTTCTACCAGAAAAAAATCAGAGGGAACCATCCGCGACAGCCGGGATACTGGTGGGACTCTCCCCTTGAGCATCTCCGACCACGGATGTGATTGAATCGTCGGTCCACTCAATTTGTCGATAGACTCTTCGGCCGTCGCATGGTTCGCTGCTTTCTGTTGAATCGTGTTGGGCGACATGGCGTCCAGCTGTAGACTTTCTTGTACTGCGGCCGCGCCGCCAAATATGGAAAACAGATCTGCGGAGCCGCGCTCCATCGATACTCTAGGAGCCAGCCGCGCCGCTACTGCGTCAATGCCGGTCCGCTCTTTACCACCTTTGCCGGTCCTTGCAGACAAGACCAATGCCAGATATTGCAGAGACGGATCATTTGGATTTGCTTCCAGGTGCTCTAAGACCTCTTCGATCGTCCATGCGGTGTCGATATGTTTGCTGGTTTGGCTAATTGTCATAGTCAGATCCTCGTACTGTAACTTCGGACTCTCCGATGCAAGTCATTCGGCAATTTGAAATTGGTTGACATTACAATTAAGTATGGCGGCGATCGGTGGATTGAAGTTAAAGAGACCCACAGTTTCGATACTGTTCATATTGTAGTTTCCCAGAGGGATCGGGAGAAATATTTAAGGCGCTCAGCTACCGCATGGTGCAAGCATGTTTTTTTGTTTTTTGGATTTTAGAGTCCAGTGTTTAAACCAACGGAGAGTTCTGAATTCGGTGGTAGAATCAGGACCGCTCTGTCTACCTTTATCGCCATGAATCAGGTACTCGCTGCAGTAATCAATCAACAAGGACGATATCTCGTCTGTCAGAGACCAGAGCACAAGCATCATGGCGGACTCTGGGAATTTCCGGGTGGAAAAATGGAGCCCGGTGAGCAGTTTCACGACACGGCAAATCGTGAGCTGCGCGAGGAGTTGAATCTCGAAGTTGTAAGAACTGGATCAGTCGAACTCATTGTTGATGATGAGTCGAGCGGATATCAGATTTGTTTTGTGCGAGTTGATGTCATTGGAGAGCCAACATTGACCGAGCACACCGGTTTGCTCTGGGCTTCAGAGGAAGAACTTGCTGACCTTCGACTGGCTCCGTCAGACAGGATTTTTGCCGAGCACCTGGGGAGTTCTAATCAGATTATTTGAGCTGGTATTGTTCGGATTAGTGTTGATTATTCCGTAGGTGATTCCTGTTGCGATCTACTTCGAGATCTTTAGAATCGATTCAGCTCGTAGCGTTGATCCTAATTGTTGGCACATAGCCTGCCGTCAGTTTCCTCTAAGACCGATGATTCCACTTCCAACCATCGCATTCTTCGATTTAGGATCTGATGGTGGGTCAATGGTCATGTATCCATCGACTATCTTCATCCAGCTGTGTTTAGGTGTACCAGGCTCGTCAGGCTTGTGAAGTTTGACGCTGTGTCCCGTTTCACTGAGTGCGCTATTCATAGCGGCTTCCATGTTAGCCATTGGATCGCCCGGCAGCGCCTTCGAGACGTCCCACATCCCCTGAATATTGGAATAGTTTTGCAAAAAGCGTGAGAACGTCCGACCTGAATCGCCTGGACTCTTTTGTTGGAAGTCTTTACCGACTTTCGTTGCTAGCTCCCCGAGTCGTTCTCGAAGCTGTTCTTCGGTTAGTTTCGGTTTCTCGGCTTTGTCTGCCAGCGGGTCATCTTTACCCATGTCTAGTTTGTCGCTGCCACCGCCACCACCACCGGTGCCTGGGCGAGCTCCCTTAAACCATGGCGCGATAATGGGTTTGATAGGAATTTCCATATCGCCGAATGTCATTTTTAGTTTCGGCGAGTTACTGAGATGATCAGCCAGTCCATTAATAGCGTCTATCTTCTCTTGTGAAAAACTCTTGTCATTGGCTGCGGTAGAAAGCTCATCTAGCGTCAGCGAGTCTGATTTATCCTTATCGATTTTTTTGAAGTCGTTCAGATTGAGCGCTTGTCGAAATTGATCCAAACCGTCGCCAGGTTGGGCTCCGCTCTTGCTGTCTGTTGCTTCTGCTAATTCTGCTGGTTTCATCGTCAACTCCCATCCGGCAGGAACCACCCGTTCGCTGTGTAATTGCACACTATTGAACCGTGTTGTTGTGACAATTTTGTGTCATCAGTGGGGAAACTACGTATTAACTCGGCGTGATAGGATATCTGCGGCGTTTCGCGGTTTGAGCAGTTGGTTAGGGAGGCATTATAAAATGCAGCGGCAGTTGATCACTTCAGGCTCTCCATATGAAGTGCCCATAGGCTATTCGCGTGCGGTTCGCATCGACAATTTAATTGCTGTGTCCGGAACGGCTCCAATTGCGCCGGACGGCAGCACCGCGTGCCCGGGTGATGCCTATGGTCAGACGATCAGATGTTTAGACATCATAAAAAATGCGATTCATGATGGTGGTGGCACAATAGAAAATGTGGTGCGCACTAGAGTGTATATCACCGATATCGCCGTCTGGGAGCAAGTTGGAAAGGCGCACGGTGAGGTGTTCGGCAATATTCGACCGGCGAGTACATTTGTCGTCGTCAAAGGGCTGTTGTCGCCGGATTGGTTCGTAGAAATAGAGGCAGACTGCTGGATCGGTGATTGATAGCCATAAAACATCAATGCGGTATCATACCGATGCTTTTGAATACCAGCCATTGGAGCCTGAATAACGGCAGCCTGACTGCCAGTTCTCTAAGAACTCTTCACGTCTCTATCTTCAACTTAAATGATACAAGAGTTTCGACCCTGCAAAAACGGCTCGTCACCTGGTGAAGCTGACAGTCCTCCTCAGTTTTGAGCATAATGTAATACAATTTGCCGCTTTATGTCTCAAACTCAATCGATCAGTATTGCCGGGCCTGAAATCTATGGTATAGTGGTTTCAGTACAAATTGTAATCGCGTGAGTACAAATGGGCGAAAAGACAACAAATATAAGCATTCGCATCCCTGATGAGTACAGAAAACGTCTCCAGTTACAGGCTGACAAAAAGGCCGTAAGCTTCAATGCGCACATTTTGAGAGTCCTTGAAATCCATTTGATGAACTCCGGTTTTGGACCGACATCCTTGACATCTTCGTCCGGCCGGTTGTTTCAAATCCGCACAGAGCCCTATCTCGACAATGTTGACGAGACAACCTGGGCGTTTTTCATAGACGAGCCTAAATACGAGAAGGAACGCGCCTACTATCTAATCGGGATAGGCAGAACGATTCTTCGGGATTGGCAAGTCAAGGACAAAGCGACCGTTTCCAAAGAAGTAGGGCTGGCACTGCTCAGCTACTACAACCGGAAGGGAATGGAGATCGATCGTTTGATCTGGAATCAATACATGACTCCGGACAGTGATAACAGAAGGGTTTTGCAGGTTGCTGAAGTACCTGAAACGTTAGAAGAACTGTTCGATACCTTAATGAATGAAACATGGGTCGACAAATTCGTCAGCCAGGATGATCTGAGTCAGGACATCCGACGTGGACGACCCGAATCAGCTTTGTATCGTTAACTATAGGAGGCTGACAGAGGAGCAGCCCCACTCAAATTAGAACATTTAAGATCAGAGTTTCACTCTTGTCTTGGTGTATCAATGCGGGCGCGTACTTTCGCCTGCTGTGCTGTCTTGTTCTGCGGACTGGAACGGCTCGTGGTCAGGTTGTCACGCCATTTTGGAGGTTCTGTTATGCTTGAATTTATTGTCCTTTTTCTCGTGCTCTACGTGTGGCATGCGCTCGGGGTGACCATCGGCTATCACCGGTTGCTGTCGCATAGATCATTCGAGTGTTCCAAACCGGTCGAATACTTTTGGGTCTTAGGTGGGTATCTGGCTTTCGAAGGCTCGCCAATCTGGTGGTCAACGATTCATCGTGCGCACCATCGCCACGTGGACACGCCTCTCGATCCCCATTCGCCGAGATACGGTTTGAAAAACGCACACGTTGGTTGGCTCACTCACGAAGTTTATCCTGATCATATAAATCCTCAACAACAGGCAAAAGACCTGCTCAAAGACCCGTTCTACAGATTTTTGGAACAAGGTGGAAAATGGCATAGAGCCCACGCCCTGGCCCTTTCGTTGAACCTGTTATTGAGGGTTGTACTCTTCCTGTGCTTTGGTTGGGGTGTAGCGCTAGCCAGCCTCCTAGCGGCTGTCATGGTTCTTCAGATACCACTGATGCTTAACGTCGTCTGTCACATTCCCAAGCTCGGATACAAGAACTTCGCCAACAATGACGACTCCGTCAATGTGTGGTGGGTAGCGATTCTATCGATGGGCGAAGGTTGGCACAACAATCACCATGTCTATCCTGGATCCGCTAAAACCGGCATGGCTCCCTGGGAAATCGATGTCTCCTGGTTGATTATTTCTTTGATGAAAAAGTTGAAGATGGCCTGGAGAGTGAATGTCTTTGGATCAGCAATTCCTCGGAGAGTCATTAAACTCGCAAGACCAGTCATCGATAAGAACATAAAGGTCGCGCAGCCAATCATGCTGCAGAGACATCTGAATCTGCAGAGACCTGTGAATATGCAGAGACATGTGTATCTCAAGAGACACGTGAACCTTAAGAGACAAGTGAACCTGAAGAGTATGTAGATTCGGGTATACTATCGTTTGACCAATATTTGTACGGAGTTTGGCTCATCTGGCTACTGGATGAGCCTCTTTGATGGAAAAGATGCAACCGAGTTTCAAAGAAATCGTTGACGAGATTGTCGCCAATCACCACAGTTTCTTGCGGAAGGAATTACCGAAAATTTCCGCACTTCTGGAGGAGTTGTCCGATAACTGCGCTGAGCGCGATTCATTGAGTGAAGCCCAGCAGCTCTACAATAAGGTAAGGTCGAAGATAGAAGCTCATTTGAAAGATGAGGAAACCTTGCTGTTTCCCACAGGCATCGCTCTGGAAGCTGGAGGGGCCGCGCCGCTTTCCGACATCGATCTTCTCGCGCGCCTGAAAGAAATGGAAATCGAGCACGACGGTTGCGGGAATGCGCTCACTACCGTCTGTCAGATGATTGAGACGCTGCCACAGGGCGAACTTAGAGAGCAGGTAATCGGCAATATAAAGTCGGTGCAAAAAGATCTCGAGGTTCATGTCGAGAAGGAGAACACTCGAGTACATCCGATGTTCCTTGAGTTGTTCCGAGCGCAGGGCTCTTT
>CAZISK010000539.1:0-5963 GCA_964541355.1 uncultured Candidatus Obscuribacterales bacterium | reverse complement strand
GAAGAGCCGTAGCTCATTCCTCTGGATTGTGGTGGACCAGCCGTCGGCACCGATACCGGTGTTCGTGACCAGCCTTCTCTGGTATCAATTGAATCGAGGGCCCGCTCGAGACTATGCATCGTGGTCGGACTTTGGTGCGATTGTTGCGGCAACGCGCTGTGGGGTGCATTGACCCTTGGCTGTGCCAGGGAGTGGAGACCGCTAACATCGTTATTGGTTCTGCCGCCAAAACCAGCATAGGTCGAGGGATTTTGATAGTTAGTAGCAGTATAGTATTGAGCGCCACAGGACATGTTAATAGCCGAGAGCTGAAATAGAACAATGAAAGTAGCAGTAGATCTCATTTCGTTCCGCCTTTTACTCTTTCAACGATCAAAGCATCCGAATCAGCAACGACGTTGCCCGCAGCGCTTCTACCGACCGATTTCCAGTGAAATTGGCTGGCGGACCTCGGAGAGTATACATCCGTAGATTTTGTATCGGTACCATCACTCACGATACCAGCATTATCAACTTCCCAATCGCTGCCACTGTGTCTCCACTTACCATATGAGAAGTTGCCACGATGTCCGAAAAACCATGAGACGATGCTTCCCGCTCGTTCGTCCCAACCTATAACCTGTTTATCCACTTTTTGCGATGAGCCGTCTTTGTCGATACTTACGCAATTGATCCAGATAAAACTCTTTCCTGGACTCCACTCCGCTTTTAGCGAGGCAGTGCCATTAGCCGTGGTTGTTTTCCAGTCCCCGATCAGCCAATCCAACTGCTCCAGTTGATCATAGATAGAACTTGCTGCGATCCTGGTTTCCGTCGCTTGAGCAATACGCCACAAACCGTCCCGTTTCCCCAGAATCATCGAGAATCGGGTAGCAGAAATTTTTCCAGTAGATCCAGCCTTGCTAACTGTTCCAATAATGACGGCGACATTATCCGATGTAATGAGACTGTAGTAGGCTCAAACTGAAGTTCGATAACCTCAGCACTCTTGGGTTGGTCTTTGCGAGCTTGAAATAGGGCATCGAAACGCTGTCGCAATGCGGCGGAGCCATGTATTTCTTCACCAGTTTCATCGATAAAGATGGCGTCATCACTCCAAAGAGATGACAGGGTTTGGGCATCTGCCTCTCTGACTGACTTCTGAAGCGAGATCAAAAGATTAGTGAGTTCCTTCTTTGATTGCTCGGATGAAGACGAAGCAGATTTAGATGCATTGCTGTCTTTTGTAGGTTTAGCCTCGGCAGAAATACGCCCGAACATTACTAAAACGAACATTAGGATCAGTAAGATAGGTCTCATTGAATGCAATCCTCTCATTCCGACATCATTTAAGACAACAAAAACACATTTTACTGTATCTGATTGACGACTTTTGCTTGCCAACAACTGGATGAATAAAGCTTTGCTTTATCTGGGCTGGGAACATAGATAGAGATAGCCGATTACGGAAAGATTTTTTCGTGACAGAGCAGACAAAATCTCCCGATGTATGCAGCAATTGTATGAAGCCTCGACGACCGGCTTCCTACGGTTCCGTCACGCAATGGGTGTTCTCCTCTCTTTATTGCAGTTGTGGAATAAAGTCACCAGGTGAAGCATCGGTCCGAAGTGGTGCCAAATCTCAAGGTGAGATAGAGTTCTGCTCTAAATGCGGAATGCGAAAATCTACTGGGCGAGCGGGCTCCATTACCGATTGGATTTTCCGCCAGGGTCTATGCACTTGCCAAGTCCCAGCAAAACTATTAGTGCGAAACTTAGGCGCTCCTCCAGCTGTCACACCAATTGAAGAACCAGAAGCGGAAGAAGCAATTCCGGATCTGTCTAGCCTGGACTTTCCATTCGAAAGGTATAAACCGATCAAGATTCTCAGTGCGAGTCTAGTGGCCAGTGTCCTGAAATGTTACGACCGGCAGTTGATGCGACTGGTCGCAGTAAAGGTAATGCACATGGTCTCAGGAGAAGTGCTTGTGCAGTTTCAAACTGAGGCAAAGGCTCTAGCAAGACTCAATCACCCGGGAATTGTGACAACTCTTGACTTTGGTACTACATCTGGTTATCGTCCCTACATGGTGATGTCGTACTTACAAGGACGACCGCTCAATCAGGTTTTGCTAGAAAGGGGACAATTGTCTTCAAGCGAGTGCATTGCAATAATGCGCTCAATTGCATCTGCCCTCGCTTATGCCCACAAACACGGCATTCTCCATCGAGACATAAAGCCTGCCAACATTATCGTGTCCTTTCAGGAGGATGGAGAGCTGGGTTCAGCAACGCTAATTGACTTCGGTCTTGCCTACATTCGTAAGGATTCGCTGGTACAACAGACCTCGACACTCGCGGGAACGCCACTATACATGAGTCCCGATGTGGTAAGTGGACTTTCTTATGATGCTCGATCGGAATTATACTCCCTGGCGTGCGTAGTGTATGAATTGCTGGCGGGACGACCACCATTTGAAGCTGATACAACCCTGCAACTGTTCAATCTGCACGCTGTACTCGAACCACCAGCGATACCATGGGAACTCGAGGAGCCTCACTCCGAATTCGAAGCGATTATCAAAAAGAGTCTGAGTAAGTCGCCGGAATCGCGCTTTCAGTCTATGGACGAGCTGATGACAGCTATTGATGCGATTGAAAGTGATGCCTACTCCGATACCGCATTCGAGCTGGGCACATTTCAGACCAGCTCAAAAATTCCCTTGATGTTGTGTGTCGCCACTGTTTTGCTAGCACTAATCATCGGCGTCAATTATGCAACCAACCGCCATGACTCTCAACCTGAGATACGATCTCAGAAAGAATTGGATGCTACTTCAGGGGCTGTCTCTGTGGCGTCGATGGCCCCGCTTATTGATATCACAGACGAATTTATTGACCAGAGAAAACAGAAAGATGCAGACCGGGTCGGTGATGTATGCGAGTTTCGAGGGAAAGCGTTTCTCCTGAATGGAAAGTTTGCTTCCGATGATTTTATCGAGCAATTGGACCTCCCATCGCAAGTCATTACCGAAGTGTCAATCGGTTATGGAAGCGTTACAGATCGGGGACTGGAGGCACTCAGCCGAAAGTTTACAGAATTACGAAGCATGTACCTCGACCGCCTTCCCAACGTTACCGAGAAAGGGGTGAGCGAAATCTTGAAACGCACAATGAAACTGAAGTCTTTGACGCTTTTTGAAATGCGCAATGTCAAGGCACCAATTCTCAATACAATATCTACTCAAAGGGCACTCGAAACCCTGTATTTCAGAGGTGTTCCTCTGAAGGGTGGAAATGTGGATCAGTTAACCGCGTTGTCCGAATTGCGCCGGATTGGATTCAGATACTGTCAGCTCGATAATGAAAACTTTCAGCTGTTAGCCACCTTCAAGAAACTTGTGGTTGTTGATGTCACTGGCAGTGACATCAACGATAAATCGCTCATGCAGCTGGTGGCTCTTCCTGACCTGCAGGTTTTGCTAATTGCAGGCTGTACTCGACTTTCGCCAAAGACAATTCAGCAATTTTCAAAACAAGTTCCACAATGTCAAATTTACTCCGATCTTCCGTACAAGACAGGCCATCACCTGGAGATGTTACTAACGGATGATTACTTACGGCGCCACTGTTTTCCTGACAATGACGGAGGTCTAGACTGCGCACAGTGGTCCATAACAGATAATGGGGTGAAATTCATTACCCATCTGCCTCTTAGGAAACTGAATGTTTCGGATACAAAGATCAGCGATACCGGGTTGGCCAAGATCTCATCGATCAAAAGTTTGAGAGAACTGCACTTGAGCGAGTTAAAAGCGATCACTAGTGTCGGCTTGAAGAATCTATCCACACTGCGACAGCTAAAATCGCTCAGCATCGCAGGTAATGAGCAACTCTCGGACCAGTCCATCGCAAAACTATTATGTGAATTACCAGCCCTCACATATCTTGACGCCAGCAAGTCTGGCTTCGGTCGCCGGTCGCTCGAAGCGATCGCAAAAAAGAAATCGTTGAAGAGACTCTACGTGTCATTCAATAATCTGAATGATGAAGATGTTGCATACATTGCCAGCCATTTTCCATATTTAGAAGAGTTGAACCTGCAACACAATTCAATAGCCTCGGAAAAATCGTTGATGGCACTAACATCGTTGAAATCGCTCAAGGAGCTCTCGCTTGGACCGTTAAAGGATCAATTGGTCGCGAAATCACTTAAAGAGCAGCTAAGGAATTGCAAATTAGTGGTCGCGCTCTACAGTGCGTTGTACGATGGTAAAAAAATTAGATTACCGTCCCCACAATCGGATCGTCAAAAGGGTTATTTATAAGATGTTCAAAAAGAATCAGCCTGACGCGACAGTCTCTAGTGCAACCAGTCTAGTTCAGGACCAGGGTGATGACGCTGTTCAGAGCGTGGACGGAAGAGAATCTTACTACGAGTCTGAGACGGTCGCTACCGCGGCTGACAGACTGTATCAGGACGAACCTATCGACTGGACATTGCTATTTCGAATAGGGTCAAACTTGACCTAAGACGCGGAAAGGTGGCGCAGGATGGCAGCAAGAAATTACAAGGGACCCAAGGAGTTGGCTGTTCAACGGCACCGAAAGTCCAGGCTGCTTCGGATGGCGTCAATAGTGGCAGTCCTGATTCCGATTTGTTTCTTGGTGTCTACTGGTTTTCACACACCGATTTGGATTGTGTGCCTCTTCCTTGCACTGGCAAGATTTCTCTACTTGGAATTCAGAAGCATGAGGCAAGCGGCTCTCCGCGCTGAGAAAGGGGGACGTGCTGAAGACCGCGTGGCTGATTTGCTAAGCGAGTTCAGAGACTCCGGCTGGAAGATCGAACAAAATGTTCTTTTGCCACGCGAAGGTGATGTTGACTTTGTCGTGACCTCGCCGAACCAGATTGTCTTTGCGATAGACGTTAAATCGCACGCTGGGATCATCACTGAGAACGATCGACAATTGCTGCGTGACGATAAACCACTCGATAAGGACGTCATTGCAAGCGTGAGACGACAGGCGGCCCTGGTTAGCTCACAAAAAGGTTGTGGTATCGTCGTTCCTGTAATCGCATTCACGCGAGCCAAACTGTCCCTCTCGAATGAAACGGTAGACGGCGTTTATGTGACAAAGGCCAATCAGTTGATCGAGACGTTATTTAGAGTTTGTAACTTGGTCAATGGTGGTGAATAGCAATGGATCAAGTCAAAAGCTAGTGATGAAACGGAATTTGGGTTGAGACCACCGCAACTGTGACAAGTGTCTTGTTGTTGGGTAAACTAGTGTTCTCTCACAATTCGCCGAGACGAAACTCAGACTGCAGAGTTCCTAAATACTACTCCAGTGTGTGTGACCGAAACTACTATGCAACGACGAGTTGATCGATTTCCGCACGTCCTCAAGTGAAACTGGCATTGCATCAAGATGAAGAGTGCTGAGATCGCAGAAACTACCATTTTCATGGTGCCATATACGTAAGTAGCGATCTCCTATCTCGATTTTGTCTCCAGGTATATTCATTGGCAGTTCGATTATTTGCAAATTGACAGGCTCGGCTGACCAGTGCATAGAGCTGTTGCCACCGGTCTGGGCAAGAGCCATATACAAAGAGGCTTATGCTCCCAAGGAGTTCCAACTACTCGCAGGAGATCACATGCTTGACCTCTGCTCCGATCAAGTATTTGACTGCGTCTATCCTCGCATCGCAAGGTGGTTGAGGCCAATCTGTGTGAGTCGCCAACTCAGCAGCAGGTACAACACAGCATCACCAATAGTGCCTTTCGGGACGAAATCCTGAAGCTAATACGTGAGAACCCTATGGGCAAATTCAGTGCTTCCACCTTCTCGTTCGGAGCCGTTTGTCTGACGTTCGGATCAACCCCGATTTTTCTAGTTTAGTGAGTCAATCTTGCTTGCTGTGGTTACGGAAGCTACGCTGGTGTTCCATGAGGGTACATTGTGCGTCACCTTTTCTG
>CAZISK010000538.1:0-5968 GCA_964541355.1 uncultured Candidatus Obscuribacterales bacterium | reverse complement strand
GCTGTACTTTTCCTGGCAGCTCCATCCGCAAGAGCGTGAAAAACTCTTTCTTGCCTTGCGGAATCGATGTGCCGAAGAAAACTATCTTGTCGTCGAGAACATCTTGATGTGACCACCAGGAGTTGCCCCATTCGCCGTAGATGCCGTCGTTGGCGGATTCCTCGCTGGCTGCGTTTTCTGCGCCTCTGCTTTCAACCACTTCGGCGCCGCTTGGTAGCGGGCACTCGACGCTGACGTAGGGCAACGACAAGGGACAGTCTACGCTGACCTTCATGAGCAGCGTCTCGCCTGCTTTGATGTCGCCGGATAGAGGCTCGGTTTTTACGTGGATCACGCCGTCTGCGCCGGCAGGCATTGATTTCAACCGGTAGAACGAGCGGCTCATCGAGAGACCGGCGGGTGTGTTCTTGACCGGCACAGGTTCGCCAGCCTTGAGCACCTTTGTATAGGACAGTAGGGTGTGATAATACATCCGCCCCTGTCCTTCTTTTTCAATCCGGACGCTGCCTGTTTTCGGGACGAAGGAAGGCAGCTTGAACGTGCGCTCCTGGCTGTACAGATCCGGACCGGTGAAGGTGGACTCGTTGGCTAGAATGTTGTTCATCAGGATCTTAGCAGTGACAGTATCGCCTGTGGTGCTTGCCGTGAGCATTGCATCTCGCAGCAGTGCAAGAAGAACTTCACTGGTTGTCTTGGTATTGCTCCAGTTCTGTCCATCTCTGTGCAGCAACAGCCAGGTCTTGATGCTTTCCATGAGATCGAATTTGTCTGGTGCAACAGCGATCACCGCCCGTAGTGCCAGGGCCGTCGTCTCTTCGCCGGTGTATCGATAAGTATAATCGCTGACGTCGAGAAGCTTCAGGCGCTTCATCATGGCGTCCGTATGTTCCCAGTCTACCGTCGACTCGGTTTTGTTGGCGATGGCGAGGAGGCGCTGCAATGCTTTCTGCGCACCGGCTTCGTCTCCGATGCTCTTGAGCGCCATCGCAGTGTAAGAAAGTGGCTCGGGCGTGAATCTTGGAATCTCGTTCTTGAGCCAGGCGACGACGGTCTTGGCGGGCTTCTTCTCGTATACCGTCAAGGTGTAGGCCAGTCGGGCCATATCACAGCGTCGTGTTTCCGCTGTGTAGTCGTAGACGAGCTTCGGATCGCTGAGCTCCTTCTCAAGTCTGACGCTGTAGTCGCTCAGCCACTTCAGACCGCTGGTCGTGAGATCCTGATCGACTGCATATCCTGCATCTTTGAACAGATTGAGCCCTTCGAGCACGAGAGAAGTCATATAAGGATCGCTTGCATCGTCTTTCCACCAGCCCCAGCCGCCATCGGAATGATGGTGCTCGATAAGCTTCGCCATGCCGATCTCGCGTACCTTGTCGAATCGCTTGATTGACGATGGCAATAACGGAACGCCCAGCTTCTTTTTGAGCTGCATGGCGACGATGCTCGGCATGAAGCGGCTCATAGTCTGCTCTGTGCAGCCGTAAGGATAGTCGATGAGCGAATCGAATGTGCCCTGAACTTCGCCTATCGTAGAGCCTGCCAGATTGACGGTCATGGTCGGTGAAAAGACCTGTCCGACGTCGGCGTGTGAGATCGTGACGCTGGGTATGGCGTCGGTCAGCACGCCGGAATCCGAGTTGGCAAACGGAATTCCAAGAGCATTGACAGGCAACGATCGTTCCAGGTAGTCACCGCCGGTTTGCCCTTTTGCTTTCAGGCGAATAACTCCCTTACCAGGATGCGCGACGCTGACCGGCCATATGAATCGCGCTGCCTTCTCAGGCTCTACAGAGAGGTTTTGAGCCAATGGCAGGTTGGTTTTAAACTGGTTGGAGATGGTCAGGGTCAATTGGACATTCTGCTTTTGATCCGTGTAGTTGTGAACAACCGCTGATATCTCCGATTGGTCTCCTTCCGTGTAGAAGCGAGGCAATGCCAACCTGGCGATGATGTCTTGAGTGACCATGATCTCCTGCGTCTTGGAGCCGACATCGCAGTTCATGGTGATACCGCGAACGGTAGCGCGCCAGGTGGTGAGATTGTCCGGCAAGGTCACTTGTGCGCTCGCGATTCCATTTTTGTCGGTGACAAGATGAGGGAACCACGCGGCGGTATCCTTGAAGTTCTTCCTGAGTTTGGGCTCAACGGCAGTCTTGTCCGGACCGCCTGAGTACGTCTCGGGGAACGAACAGAAGGTGTTGACCTTGTTCGAGCGCTGCGCGTAGAAGACTTTGCGTATATCGCGAGCCTGTTCTGCGCGAATCGAGTAGATGCTTTCGTCGACGACACCAAGGGAAAGCTCAGTATTTGGTGCTGGTTTGCCGTCCTCGTATGTAGCCTTGAGCGTGTACTTCGCAACCTCACCGGGTTTGTATTTCTTCTTGTCGGTTTCGATCGCGATATTGACGAAATGATCGTTAGGAGACACCATGATCATCTCAGTCGTCGAGTAGAACTGCTTCTTTTTAGTGACCATGCAGACACCGACATAGACATTCGGCGCGTAGATTTTTTCAATTGGAATCTCGATTAGATTGGCAGTTGCATTGAGCTTCACTACTCTATGAGAGTAAAGCGTGGTGCCTTCGACCGTAACAAGCGCATCGTAGCCTTCTTTGCCGTTGAACGGTCCGCTTATGATGACGCGAGCCTTTTCACCTGGCTTGTAGATCTTTTTGTCCAACGAGATCTTGAACGCCTCTTTCTGGGAATCGGATGCGGAGAGGGAGTACGGATAATCCGGACTTGCTACCCAGACGCTGCTCGAATCGGCAACAGTATTGCCGTGCGCATCTTTGGCGCTGGCGACAATATAGAAGGTATCCGTAGGCCATTGTGTGCCGACGTTGGCGCTGAAGTCTACTTTGCCTTCACTGTCGGTCGTCACTTCGCCGTTGGACACGACAATCTCTCTGTCATGTGAGCCTGAGGTAGAGTTGTACGGCCAGCGAGAAATTTTGACGTTGATCTTCTGATTGACCATCGGCTTGCCCTGATAATCTCGGGCTTCGATCTTGGCTTTTACACCGTCGCCTGCCTGCACGACATAGCTCACCGGATCTACGAACAGAGCGAAGTCTCCGGCCGTGACCGAAAGGTTGCCCGAGCCGGTCGATGTCAGCCGGCTGATGTCTGTGACTTCCGCTTCAATCTTGAATTTCTTGTCGCTGTAGTCGTAATAGTAGTTGGGACTCGACGTATCCGGCTCAATCTTGGTGGTATCGAATTCGATAATCGCCTGACCATTCTCGTCGGTCTGAGCGACGCCTTCGGAGACAAAGCTGCCGCCGTAATCGTACCCTTCTCCGGACCCTTCCCAGTCGTCGAAGTAGCTGTAATAATCGGGTCTGGGTTGGAGCTTGTATCTAAGCGAATAATCGCTCGACGAATATACAGAATATTTCACTTTGGCGTTAGCAACCGGTCCGCCGAAGAAATAAGTGGCATTAAGAATTGCGCGAGCCGTGGTACCGGCCGTGATGCGCTCGGTATCCGGCTTGATTTCGATCTTGTACTCCGGCTTTCTGTATTGATCGACTTCAAAGTACTGATAGTCCGTTTTTCCGTTGAAGTTGTATGTGAGTTTGACCGAGTAGTTGCCGGTCTTTCCATTTTCCGGAATTTCAAAGGTGCCGTTGAATGTTCCGAATTTTGTTGTTTTTACTTCTCCGGAATAGAGCTCGACGTTGGACGGGTCTTCAATGACCACCTGGACAGCCTGGCCTTCGCCTATGCTGTTGAATCCATTGGCTTCCAGTTGGCGGGAAATGCCTTTGAACATGACTGTCTGTCCCAGTCGGTATACCGGTCTGTCGGTGTAGAAATAGGTCGTGAGGTTGTCGTCACCTCCGTACCAATAACCGCCGGAGCCGTACGCCGTGTGACCGGCGCGCTCACCTACGATGACGGATTCGTAATTCTGTCCGTCGTCATTTTTCACAAATGCTATGCCATCATCGCCGGTGACGCCGGTTGCGATGGTCAAAGGCGGCTTGCTCTCTTTGGCGATCATCTTGAGATTGACGCCCTTTGCAGCTTGCATGGTGTTGAGGTCGATTGCTCGAATCATCGAGCCTTCCGGAGAATGTTTTACAACCAGACCGATATCGCTTACGGTGAACCACCAGATTGCCTGAGAGCTTTTCTTGCCTGTCACATCTACGCATTCGGCGACGACGAAATAGTCGCCTGGCGGCAGATCAGTGTCAAATTTGAAATCGGCGCGAGACGAGTCCTCGTAATTCGCGACCAATTTGCGCTTCAACTCTTTAAAGGGCTTGTCCTTGGGAGTAAATGGCGTAGTGAAGGTCTCGTTGTATGACGTGTAGAGACTCAAATCGGTGGATTCATTGACGCCTGATTTTGCAAAAGCTTCTGATCTCACCGTTTCGAGAAAAGGCTTTTTGTAGAGCTTAACGGTCGCTTCCGCCGCACCAGTCGCCCGAATCCAGAAGCTCGGATTTTCTTTGGTTGTGAACACGCGCACGTTGCTTGCTATGCTGACTGAGGGCTCAAGCACGCTCATTTTGATTGTGTCTGTCAGAGACTTTATCTTTCCTGCCTCGATGAAGACTCCTTCGACACGCTCAGTTTCAAACCCAGGGGCTCTGACTTTGATCTCATACTCCCCGATAGGCAGCTGGTCGATTTTGAATTTGCCGGCGTTGTCGACCCAGGCACCGCGCGCAATCGTGGTGATGGCGTCGCGCGGACCGGTTGCCACTGCGTAAACTTTGTTGGCGCGCATATTGTAGGAGTAAAGACCGAACTCCTTGTCCTCAAGCGCGATTGTGCCGGTTATCGAGCCAGATGGCTTCTCGAATAGCACCGCTACTGCCGCGACCAGGAGGCAGTAGAGCAGCATGATTTCCCACGTGAGGAATGGATTGCTTGATGAGCTTTTGGGGGTTTTATCTGTAGACATCAGCTTCTATCTTGTAGAGTTGGCAGGGTTGCGACATTGGGATTCCGGCTTTGAGTTTTGTTTTTACCAATTGGTAGTGTGGATCGCTTGCTTCTCCCGGCAAAAGCACGGCTCCCTTGCCGCCGGCGCGCACCATGAGACCCTGCTTTAATGGGACTACGGTGCTCATTGAGTTTATAGCAACGATCCTCTTTATTACTGTGACCTGGGGGATGAGTTGATTAATTTCACTCTTTCTTACTCGTGAGTATCTGTAATCTTTGTTCAGTGCATCGACTGTGGTGTAGACGGTAGCGCGCACGAGATCTTTCTTGGTGCTGTTGATTGAGCCCCAACAAGCGCGAGTATCGCCATTTTTGATCAGGGTGATAAACAATCCTACGTCTTTTTTGAATTCATTTTTTACGATAAACCTTTGCGAGAATTCATCAAGCGAAAGATTTTTCCACTCGGGATTTTCGTCACTCTTGAAATGATGCAAAATCGTCAACCGAGAGATCTCGGGAAGGCTCGCTTCAATTGGCTCGAGTGCTGCGCCCTTCGCTCTGGACTTTGAGTCTCCGACAGCCTTTGTAACTTTGAATTCGGGCGCGGTATTGGGGGAGCCTGCGGCTGCACGGTGTGCCGTGAGCATGGCACTTATTGGCTCCAGTGAAAATGTGCGATTGTTGTCCGAGTCCAAAGGCTTGATTTGTAAGGATCTTATTATGGTAGGTTGGCTGGGTCGCGCCTCCTCCGTGTAAAATCCTTGTTGTGAGCTCTCAGATGCATAAGCTGACCTGCTCAGAGACTCAGTACGATGCTCATCGACGAAGCCGATTCGATCAGGCTCAAGCGATTGATCTTGCTTCCACATCTTTGCGCTATCGACGCTGATTCTGACCACCTCTGGCGCGATTCCATTGCAATATTGCGACCAACCAGTGGTCAAAACTAAACACACAACAGTGGTCAAGCATAGTAATAGCGATTGCATTACGCGCTCTCGGGTTAAGGTGTATTCCGCGTTCTTGTGACTATTATGAGTGTGTGTCGCTAAACTGG
>CAZISK010000537.1:0-5969 GCA_964541355.1 uncultured Candidatus Obscuribacterales bacterium | reverse complement strand
GCTATCGCGAAAAAATTTCTGACCGCGATCCGGCTTCCTGATATCACCAATTAGACTTTCCGTTATTCTGCTTGTGTGGCTCATCCTTAAGGCACCCCAGTCTGTAGGAATTTATGTAGACAGAAATTTGACCTCAGAAACGATTGATATCGCGAAGCCCTTCAGTTCCTTGTCTTTCAATCATCATACATCGGGCTTTCAAAATTGGGACACAACAGAGTAAACAATTCCTGCAAACGCTTACTAGGCAATGATTCCAAGACACATTCTTGATTCGAGCCCATTTCATTTTCTTATGGAATTTCAGCCGTTACTTTACCTGCCGCGCCACCGGTTATGGTTGCACGAGGAATGCAAGCCTAATTGATAATTGAGGTGACACCCCGGTGGTGTCAGCTCTTTGTGCTTTGCCCGCAAAGGTGCGCAAAGGTGCGCAAAGGTGCGAAGAGGGATCGGGAAAGGTGGCACATACCTAGTGAGGATATGTACCGATCAAAATCTCATAGATTAGAGCAAATTAGATCAATGTTTTAATTCGACAGCCGCTTAATATTTACTCGGGCGTCGGCGGATTGCTCGAAAAATGAATAGCGAACAGACAAGGGTCGATTCGAGGCCAAAATCGGCAATGAGAGCGACCTGTTATCAAACTTAAGGCTCAGGATGAAGGCTCCTTCTCTGTCAGGCAGTTTAATTGGAACAAACAGTGTGCTGGTACCTTTGCCTGAGATTGACATCGATTCCTGACTTAAATCGTGCACTCCTTGGGCGCAAGTGATCCCATCACTATCGCTCCAGGAATACTTGATCTGAGCAAAGTCAGCCACGTAAAAGTTCTCTGATCGACCATTTACATTGCCGTGCCACGCTCCTTTGTGAGCAGTATCAATGGCTTTGTACGCGTTCCTACTCATGAGACTACGGAAGGGAACTACGACTGTACCGTTTTCATTGTTTTTGATTTGCAATTCTAGGAGAGCCTTCGTTTCTTGATTCTCTTTCGAGAGTAGCTCATGAATACCAAGAATTTGAAGTGATGGTGAGTTGCGTACTTCTGCCGACATGGCACTTTGCATGACACTACCTAAGAGAAGACTCAGACTCACGAGGCATGGTTCGAAAATCGTTCGAAGAGGTTTTTTCATGGGGAAATCATTTTTTCTTTTTTGGGCAGCAGCAGTATTTATGTTTGCCCATCGGATGGTCTGCTTGGTCAGGAGCGGAAACGGCTTGGGGAAATGGCTCCGGAGGTAGTTAACACCTGGGAAAGGAGGCTTTTCATCTGGGTGCCATGCATATGGCATTTCTGACCACCCTTTGCCTCCAAAGGCGCCCGAATGAAGTATGGCGTGGTACTCATTGTAGTACGAAGCCCGATGGCCACGGGTCAGTCCACGGATTGGGCAAGTTTGATCTCAGGTTGCGTTCTGGGGAAGGACAACGTTGAGACAAGGAGTTGAGGAGTCAATGGATTCCCCATGTTGGGCTCCAGCAGCTGCCTGATATGATTTCCCGGCTGCTCTCGGGACCCAGGAAGGCCATCCGTACTTTCTACACGTTTCTTAGAGAACGAAGATTCGTTATAGGAGCCGAAACTTGCCCTTCGTCCTAGACGAACTATATTCGGCTTGAACTGAATCTGTTGTCTTATGAACTGCAGTGAGTGCAATCAAAAATCGCAAGCGCCGATGCAGGTTGGCATCTGAAGGACGTGGACCAAATGGCAGCAGGTAAACACCAAGTAAATGAGCAACAAACACATGCCTGCAATTAAGATCGGTTTATATTTTCTTGAATTCATCTTAGTGATCGTAGAGCCCTTCTTCACAATAGCAGACTAAAGTTGGATCTGTCAGTCGTAAGAACACGCAGATCATGAGGTACTTCCGGTTGTTGTTATCACATGAGGGAATGGTGGATTCGTCGGAAAGGGACTGCTTCGAGGTACTCCTAGTTCATTGAAGTAAGGTGTCGACTTCGGTGACTTCGGGGACTTTTTATCGTCGCATGGTTTACACCAAGGTCTTTCATTCGGGCGCGAGATTACTCCCGGAGCCATTGGCCATCCGTTCATAGGGATGCCAATGAATGGATTCCCAAGTTGCGCTGGTATGCCAAGCAATCGAAGTCGTCCGTGAGCAGCTATTGCCCTATTGATCGGGTCAGGCCAATGAGACGGCTCCGAATACCACTCGCACCAATCAGAAATTGGTTGTGCCAGATGATTGGGTAATGACGGATTTTTTGGTACGTTAGGCGGCCAATACAATCCAGGCTCGAGACCAAGGGGATCGACATAGCCAATTGGCATATTGTTGACATAACTATAGAAGTGCACGCCGCCCATGCCTTCAAACGGATCTCGGCTAATCCATCTGCCAAGTCCAGATTTGTAGGCTCGGTAAACCGTCAAATTCAGAAAGCTCGGCAAATGCATGTAGTATCCAGCGAACTGAAAGTCTGCTAGAAGCCCTCCCTGAAGCTTAACGGAGCGTCCGAATACATCGTAGCTGTATTGTGCCTGAATATTGCCGCCGGTGTCGGTCATCTCACGAATCGATCCAAGGTGATCCGTTAAATACAACAAACTTGTGGATGCGTTCTGCTGCCCATTTGAAAAGAATTGTTTGGATAATGTGCCTATGGAATCTCGCTCCTCGCACCTATCACTGGAGCACCATATCGACTGGATCGTGCTCGTTGTCGTCCCTCCGACTACTTCAATAGTCTTGACGCAGTGACCTTCTCCATCAAATGTCATCTGGCTATTATTCCCGCTCCCGGGATAATTGATTTGAACAAGCCTGTTCTCAGCATCCCAGGAGTAAGTGTTTCACCAGAAACTTCAACTCAGTCTGCACCGTCACCTCATCCGGTGTCACACACGTCTTCCGGCACCACCAGCTCTTTCGTGTCACCGCTTTCGGTGCCAATTGAAGTTCATTTTCATTGTCCGTGATCAGGAAATGCTCTGTCCTTGTCTATTCGCGTTGGAAGCCACCAGTGAAGAGCTTACTAGAGTTGACCAACTCACGGACAGACAGAGACGCAAATCTGATTGGGTTCGGCTTACGACTTACCGCAGGCCCGAAGTCATTTGTTGTTGAAGCCAGGGTAAAGGGAAAAACTAAGCGAGTAACAATTGGAAGAGCTGACGTGCTCAACGTTAAAAAAGCCAGAGCGGAAGCGCTTCAACTTCTGCAGCTAATGAAGAGTGGAATGGAGTCACGCCCAAGTTAATGGACACCAATTGTGGTATCACGTGTGGTAAGATCTTAGATGAGGCAATAGTTCTTATAAAGTTAGATTTTTAAGTGACCCAACGGGACCTCGAAAACGATTGATATCGTGAAGTCCTTCAGTTCCTTTCTTTCAAACATCGGACTTTCAAAAATGGGGCGCAACAGAGCAAGTAATTCCTGCAAACGTAGACCGAGCCATAATTTCAAGTCGCAAGTTGCGCTGAGCCCACTGCGCGTTCCTATGGTTTCAGGCGTACCTGCCACGCCACCGATTACGGTGACAAAGGCGATTTGGTTTGAATTGTTTTTATCTGAGGTGTCGACGAAGAAATTCGTGATTGGCTAGCCTATGGACAATTTGATTCTAACGTTCCATACAACTAATTGTTGTGATGGATAGTTGTTGCGTTTTTGTTTCCGAGCCACGAGGACCACTGAGCAGGTGGTATCACTTGATTGTAATAAACAAACTCTCCAGCTTTGATATCCTGGATAGCCTCTCTACCAGCTGCAATTCGGAGATCGCCTAAGGCATCACCAGGGCACTTACGCTCTTCAACCCTACGGATTATTAGGTCCGAAGGATCAATGACGGTTCCCGCAGAAATGTTTCTAGAGCTGCAAACGACTGGAATTTTCTGTTGAAGGTCTCTGTCTGCTCTCTCTGGATAAAGTCCATAGTCTCCTTGTACCTTCTGTATGTACATTGTATTCGCAGACTTTAATTGCTCCTTTGAAAAAACTTGCTGGAAAATAACTGGATATCCTTCCTCAAGTTTTTTTTCTGCAGGTCTTCCTATGGCGATCCAAGGGTCATACAATGCATCCGTCGGACGCTCAGATTGATCGATAAGCTTTGTCGTCAAGGATTCTTCAGTAATAATTGCGCTAGCTGGCACGTTCTTCACGCAGTAAACTACGCGTACACTTCTATCTTCGGTCGCGGGATTCTGTGTGTGGCTGCAGCCTCCGGAAAGCTGCGAAACTAAGATTGCAGACACTAGACTGAGAATTTTCCAGACGGTTGTTGACTTCCTCGACATAGTTGTTCCTTAGATATGCATCCTTCTCATCTTAGTCCTTGCTGTGCGCACTGATCAAGCTCCCTACTTCTTCTTCGTTCTGCACGTGCCACACCAAATCTCAGCGGACCCTCCCGGAATAGGATTGTCGTGCACGTTCCCCTTCGCTCCTTTGCCTGCTCCTGTCAAGTCTATGTATTTACCTAGATAGGGTGACGGAAGTGTCCAAAACGTCGTATAGTCAACCGGTCTGCCTTGAACTCTTCTCGGATCAACAGGGCCAAATCCAGCTGGCGGAGTTTCATCGATCCAGTTACCTCGTTTCTGCCAAAGAACACCACCGCCACAACGGCACGCGTCCTCAATGTAATCTCGCGCCTGTTGCCGAGCATTTGGTCCATACCAGCACTTTGTGGTTTCATGAGCGTCCGGTCTTTGTCCGCCTTGCCCAAGACCTGGTAAGCCCAACGCTGCATTTACTAGATCGAGACAACCCCCTGACAGGGATTCGGGAGAGATACCTAAGTTTCTAGCCAATGTAGCGACCGGAATATTCCAACTGTCCAATCCACTCGGATCTATCACGCTGATGGGGCGATTCAAAGCATATTCGTACAGATTGACACCGCCCAATTCTTCTATCGGATCTCGACTAATCCACTTTCCAAAACCAGAATGGTAGGCTCGAAAGTCTGTTAAGCTGAGACCGCTAGGCAGATGTATGTAGTATCCAGCGTACTGAGAATCCGCTGAAAGAACGCCTTGAAGCTTGACAGTACGACCATACGGGTCGAACGCATACTGGGCCTGTATAAGTCCGCTACTGTCCGTCATCTCTCGAATCGAGCCAAGAAAATCGACTGAATAGAAGTAATTTGTAGTTGAGTTTCGTTGACCATACTTGAATAGTTGCTTGCTCGGAGAGCCGCTGCCATCACGCTCCTCAGCGACGTCCGGACTACAAATGAACTGCTTAGTACTCGTCGGCGAGCCGCCAGAATTTTCAACAATTTTCCTTCTTTGCCCCAAACCATCAAATGTAAACTGGCTATTATTGCCACTCCCCGGATAATTGATTTGAACTAGCCTGTTCTCCGCATCCCAGGAGTAAGTGTTTACACCGTCGCTGGTCATGTTTCCGTTTTCGTCATACGTCAGGATCTTCGAGCCCATGCTCGATGCCTTGACGTTAACGATGGCACCGTTAGAGGTGGCGGTGATGCCGAGCCCCTGCATAATGGCGTTAGCGTTGATGGCGTTCTTCAGACCGGTCGCCATGGTTGTCGGCGTGTCCCCGCCGAGGACGGTATAGCTTGCGGAGCCAGGTCCGCTCGAGAGGACCGGATTGAACGCCGACAGCAAGATAGTGTTACCGGCGGTGGCCGTCCCGCCAATGGTCAACGATATATTTCCGTTCAAGTTGTTGCCAGAAGTAATTGTTGCTGTCGCGCCTACATTCGTCGACGCCACGTAGTCGGTCCCCTGTACGCGGAATCGGTATAGATTCGTCTTCGAGCCGACAGAGGCAGACATTGAGACGTCAGCAGTGTTGCTCCCGGCTCCTAGTCGAGGCTTGCCGTCATATTCCTGCGCCCAAACCCGATTTAGATTGATCTGTAAAGGCGACGTTATTCCTATTGAGCTCAAGTCCGTGTCACTATTGATCGCCGAGGAAAGCGCATTCGCAATCGAAATCAACGTGTCG
>CAZISK010000536.1:0-5971 GCA_964541355.1 uncultured Candidatus Obscuribacterales bacterium | reverse complement strand
GATGCGATGGCTACGGAATTGCCCTGAGCTGCTGGATTTGTTCGTCTTCGAACGTCCTGATTCCATTCTCAACGTTGCTGTCAAAATAAATCCAGTTGTGCTGATTGAACTCGGCAGCAATCTGTTCAGCCGTCGGATATACGTGCTGACCAATAGGATACTCTTGTTTTCGAGTTGTTGGTTCATTAGCTGTAGCAAGCAGTAAATCAAAGCCATCCAACTCTTTACCATCCGAGGTGTGCGGCCACGGCAAACGAAGTAATCCGGATTCCGATACTATGTTGTCTTCATTCGCACTATGTGGGAATTTGAAGGTGTAGTCGATACCTTCGAGGTAATTCGCCCATTCGTTCAGAATTGCATGGCTTGGCTCACGAGGCAAAATTGCAACGCTGCCCCAGTCGGCCGAGATTGAATCCGACTCCTTGTTTCTTTCCGCGGCCCATAGACTATGTGCTTCTTCGACTAGGCTCGTGAGATCGGTGACAGGCTTTTTGCAGGGAAGAACCAAGGCACTACCAGGTTCTGCAGAAAGCGAAAAAACCATGGTGTAATGTTTTCTGTCGACCTTAGAAAATCGTCCATATCGGATGGGCACCTTAATCGAAACTCTTCCAGTTTCATCAAGGCGAGACTTTCTCCATATCTCGCGTCCTCGGTCCCAATAAAGCGACCCGATTATCAAAATGCCTACTTTGAGGTTCATGTTTTTCATTCTCTCATTTTTTATGAGGGATTATCGGCAGCAGGCTTTCAAGTGGTATCGCGAGCGGTGCCAGTTCTTTAGATTTTATCAGTCTAAAAACGGCTTTCAAAATTACTTTACAGAATGTCCCTTCTGTAAAGTAAACTAGTACTTGCCAATTCTGGAAAGGTAGATATTTCGTTTGGATATACAGTCAGATCGCAATCAATTTACTTTACGAAAGGTGCAATCGATCTTCGGCTCACAAGAGGAGTGTCACCTTGACAGCCTTGATCACTGGATGACAACCTACGTCGCTCTTGCCATCCAAGATGTCAGGTCAAAAAATGTAGCCAAGAAGATTGAACTGCATCTTGATCGCTTTAAAACCTTCTACAAGTTGCGTTATGGACATGACAAAGTGTCGACTTGTCTACAACGAGACGTGAGCGCCTGGCAGAAAGATTTGGTCACACAAGAAATGGCACCATCTACGGTGAACAATCATTTGGCGTCGTTATCATCTTTCACAACTTGGCTTATGTCTCACGACCGACGTTTTCTACCGTCAGGAGATCCGGCAAAAGGTGTATCAGAACTGGGTCTTCCACCGCTTGAGCCGCGCGCACTGACAGACGCACAAGTGAACTCACTAAAAAGTCTATGCGACAGGCTCATGCATTTTCATGTGCTAAAAGGAAGGTCGTGGACCAAAGAGGAGCAGCGCCCTCTCAAGGCAAAAGCTCGACCATTACGAGATCGGGCGATTGTATACGTGCTGCTTTCCACTGGATTACGCCGTGAAGAGATTGTCGGACTTAACCTTGAGCAACTTGAGCCAAATGATATCGAGTTATTGAGACTGGCTAAACGAGCCAGGATTCATCGCGTCAAAGGAAAAGGAAAAACTGAACGATTCGTTCATTTGTCTAATGACGCGAGGCTAGCCCTTGCAGACTACCTTGAGGTGGAGCGGATAAGGGATGCCCATGAACTTATTGGCGCATTGTTTTTGAGTGCGCGAGAAGTTTCCGCAAGACGGGATAACGGGAGGCTTTCAGAGCAGAGCATCAACAACATTGTCTTGCAGATCGGAAAGTGGCACGACAGCGAGATCAAACAGAAAGAGCGGCATATCACACCCTTGACGCCACACGATCTGAGACATACGTTTGCATTCAAGCTCGCGGCTGAAACCGGCAATGACCGGTACGAATTGCAGCGTCGATTAGGGCATCGTTCGGAACGCTATATCCAGGTTTACACAAATCCCCCAGAGGATGTAGCGGCCGGCTATATCGAGAAATTCTAGTATACGGAGAAAACAATGACCACGTACAAAAACATACGAAGGATTGGTGGCGGCACGTTCGGTGATGTCTATGAATGCGAGACTGCTGACAAGAAAGTCTTTGCAAAGAAGGTATTGAAGAGTACAGATTCGGAAGATATTGAGCGGTTCTTGAAAGAAGTGCGAATATTATCAACTTTGGACCATCCCAACATCGTTAAGGTTACAGCGAAGTATCTGACCGGTGCACCATACTCATTCGTGATGCCGAGATACAAATCGTCGCTGGAGGATTGCTTCCCAGGCATTGTCAGTGACGAGGCACGCATTATTCCCATCTTTACCGCAATATTGAACGCGGTTGAATACGCGCACAAACAGGGCATCATTCATAGAGATTTGAAGCCCTCGAATGTCTTGCTCAATAGTGATACAGACGTTGCTGTTACCGACTTCGGTCTAGGAAGGATAACAGCAGATAACTCAGCGCGGCTTACAAAATCCAATCAAGGATTCGGTACACCTGGATATGCTTCTCCGGAACAATGGGATCAGTGCAACGCCAAGTATGCTGATGGAAGAAGCGACATCTATACTCTGGGAAAAATCTTGTACGAATTGTATGCGGGTCTGCTGCAAAATGGGGTACACCCGGACCTCAATATCCTGAGCCCGAAAATAAGGTTAGTCGTTGATGGGTGCTTAAAACAGAAGCCAGAAGACCGGTATCAATCACTCGAGGAACTTAAGCGTACCTGGTTGGCGATTACCGGGCAGGTTGATGAAGCTCTCACAAAATTGAATGAACTGGCGGCAGAGCTGTCTACACCAAGCATCGCAGATGACAAATTGCTGGACGAATTCATAGAGCTTCTCGCGCAGCATGATACCAACCTTGATGCCGTTCAAGAAGCCCTGTTGACCGCCTCACACAAAATCGTCGCGCTAATCTATAAGAGGAATGCGGGTTTTGCGGGAGCTCTGATTGGAAAGTTCATCGATCACGCCAAGTCTCAACAGTGGCCATCAGACCATAGTCACAAATTAGCTTGCTTTTGCGATGATCTGTGCGGACAAATAGATGACATTGAGATCAGGTCAAAATTACTCGCTGCAATGATGCATTTAGCAAAACAGAGTGGCTTGTTCAAAACACAAAAGCTAATAAGGAAGCGCTTGTTAGGCGCCATGGATACAGCAACTAGCCAGGGTATTGAAAATCACATCAAAGCTTTATCTGATGATGTCGCACAGCACACCTATCTTCAAGTCGCGCACTTAGATCAACTTTCGCTCAATTTACGTGCTGCATTCGAGCATGCAATTCTAGGAGCAGTAACTCATACGGCCGTCACTATGGATCACTGGGAACAATTTGTTGTCGGACTTGCAACTAGAGACAAGAACCTTGCAGACAAACTCCAAGAATGCACCCACGCTCCCGAACTACGGTCACGGACCCTCTTAATCAGAATGAAGAATGCACCAGTTGACAAATTGTCCTATCAAGTCAGCCTTCTGGAAACATTGTGGGCGGACATTGTTGGACACCGATCAGTAATTATTCTCATGCCATAGTGACTTGCAATTATCGTCGGCCCTTCTTCTTCGACCTATCCTTTTTCAAGTTATCGGCTGTATCCAAGGGATTTTCAATTCCGAGTTTCATCTGCGCAGGCTCTGATTCGACCTGTTTTGTTGCGGGTTCAAGTCGCTTCAATATAGACTCGCATCTTTGACTTATGGCTTGAATATCTTCAATGGTCTTTTTCGTATTCTCATTCTTGAGATCTGTTTCTTTGTTTTCTTCTGGTCGCGGAGGCCACAGTAAGGTCTGCTCAACTCCTGGTAATAGCTCGATCGCAAGCGTTCGCGCATTGTCTTGGAGTAATCCACCTTTAGAAGGTGCTCGCAGTAGAATTTGAAATTCAACTGCGGAAACATCGGTTCTAGGACGTTCCGACAACGAAAAATCTCTTTCAACTTCCCGTGTCAACCATTGCTGCAAGCCGCGTCTCCACGTGTCAAGGCGCCCCTCCCTTTTTACACCGCAACAAATTCCGTACCACATCAGGCTAGTGGGAAATCGTTCCAAACGATCAAGAAGAAGACTGGCATAGTCCAAAGTCCCGTTAGAAATGAGGCTCATAAAGAAGCCACATAGAAAGTCATCAATGAGACTGATTCTATTGTGTCCGGCACCCAGGAATGCTTCGACAAAGCGTAACCGATCTTCTCTTGGAGCAGACATGAGCTCATCGATATCGCTGGTTCCCATTTTTCCGCCGGTAATGGATCTGAGGGTAGGGGTACTGAGCGATTTGTGCTCATATAGCTCGCGCAGAGCGTCTACAATAATTCCTGCTTCCCGACTATGATTACTTTTCTCAGTCACGAACGAACGGAGGATATCCCATACCTCAAGAAGGTCATTTCTTCTTAATCGGCGAAGTGGCTGATTCGTCCATTCTCTTACGGAAAACCAAAATCTTGAAGTATCCTCCAGCAATTGATCATCGCGATAGAGCCAGAGGCTTCGGGCCATCGAGTATGAATAGGTGCTTGTGAAGGCATTCATCGCAATGCCTTCGAAGGCACTCTTTGTTTTTACTTCGGTCAATACTTCAGCTATGATTGCCCCAATCAGTGCCTCTCGACCAATTCTGCATCCGGCATTTGTGGACGCGTGTACGATGGATTTAAACTGTTCCGTTGTAATCAATCGAACATGCGCACTTAGCGGTCTCAGGCTACCTAGAAAAGTGGCTCCAAAAGCCAGGAAATCATTGATTCGCTCTCGGGGAAATATCAGTAAATCAGGAAGTGACTTTTGCGGACGATCTTCTCTAATCCACACTGCCGTAAAACGATCTCCATGCGGCATCTCCGGATCGCCAGATTCGAGACTGAACGGTAGCTCTTGATACTTATCAAGACTACCGACAGCTTCGACAAATTGTTGCCTGGATACAGTCTTATGCCACATTATTGATTCCTACGTCCAAAGAGTTCAGTCGCAGGTGGTTGTGGTTTCTTCGCCTCCACCACCTTAAGGGCACTCGCAAGTAGCGAGTCTAAATTGTTTGTATGATATACATACAGCGATGTTTTAGCTCGTGTTACGGCTGTATAACAGAGGTTTCGGTAGTTGGAGTTAGAAATGCAATCTGCTCCCAGTATGTGCACGGTTCGAAACTCCAACCCCTTGCCACTATATATAGTGCCAAGAAAAATTCGTTTATCAGGATCAAATGAATTGTATCCGTCCCCCTCATTGATGTGAAAAATGAACTTGTCTGCCAAGTCGGATTGTTTAATGAAGTTGATGGCAGAGCGTAGTGTCGGTTTATCACCGCATAAGACACCCAGACCTTCTTCCGGATACGCATCGAGTTCGCCCTCAATCGTCGCAAGCATTGCTGTCACTTGATCTTGCAAGGAGGCGTATTTGGTTACGTTTACTTTGGACGGATTTTTAACTTCATCATACTTACAAAATGGCAAAAGCTTGAAACTATCTTCAACTGGAGTTATGGCATCGGCTACCTGACAAATTTTCTTTCCGTTTCTGTAATGATAGGAAAGAGGGTAGCGCTGTTTTTCTGGTATAACATCAAACCACGCATTCATGGCTGCGGCGCCGCCATAGAGCCGCTGCCTGTCATCGGTTGCAACTAAGAGAGTGTCCGCGAGTTTGTGAAACAATTGAATCTCATCTGGTAAACAGTCTTGGCCTTCATCGACGATGATGGCGTTATAAACACCTTTATACTTTTTGCGTTCTATGTGTTCTTTACAGAGCCGGATCAAAAGCGCTCTGTCTTTTGGAAAGTCATTCTGCAAATCGAATTTTACTTTTTCGGAACTCAAAAATTCCATCATCCAACCATTAATGGTTTTGACCTTGGCATTATCGAATTCGTACTTCTGAGACCCGCCCGATATGAACTCACGCAGGGCTCGCGTAAACACCACAAATCGAATGTTCTCTCTTC
>CAZISK010000535.1:0-5972 GCA_964541355.1 uncultured Candidatus Obscuribacterales bacterium | reverse complement strand
GGTCTCGAAGTGGGCGTCGGCGATCGCCGCGTATTTGTCGAGCTTCTCCTCGTAGCTTCTCAGACTCTGCTCAATTGAATCCCATTCGTCAAATGCGAGCACCACGCCTTCGGGAAGATAGGTGAGCAGTGTCGAGAAATCTTCATGAACGTAAGGCGCGTAGTATTCGGCTGATTCCGGATACCCTCCGGCGGCAAGATTGACAAGATCGATTTCCATGACGGAGCGTAATGTATCTGCCGGAGCTTCGTCCAGGCTGCCGATTGTCTCATCGGTAACTCTGCGAAGTTCATTCACCAGAGCTGTTCTTTCTGCCTCGTCACTGTCGAGAATGATCCACCAGCGCGGCGGGATCACGACCGAGTCGCGCTGCTCGACGGAGCGTTGATTATCAATGTTGAACACACGAACAGACTCGATCTCGTCTCCGAAGAGCTCGATTCGGACCGGAGGTCCGCAGGATGGGAAGATATCGATGATGTCGCCGCGGATGCTGAATTCGCCGCGAAGCGTGACCAGTGCCTCTCTCGTGTAACCCAACCTGGCCAGGCTCTGGGCCAACTTATTGGTGTCATAAGCATCGTTAGCTTTGAGCTCGAGAGTATTGTCTAAAAGTGCTTCCGGCGATAGAACTCTCTGCATCAGAGCTCGAGCGGTGACTATCACCACATATGGTTGCGTCGGTTGTTTCAATATATGCTGAAGCACTTCCAACTGCGATGCGACATTATCGGGGCTGGAGAGAACTTGCTCGTATGGTGAAACTTCTGAAGAGGGATAAAGGAAAACCGGATAACGGCTCAGGTTATTGAACTCTTGATGATAGAACGCACCTAAATGGTTGTCGGCAACAACCAGAAAGACCGGCCGCCTGATCTCGTGTTGTAGAACGGTGAGCACCAGCGTTTTAGCCGAGTCGGTCAGACCGGCGAGATTTAACTCTGTCGAGGAATGCCTGGCAGTCCGCGCCAATAGGCGCGCGTAATTAGGGCTGTTAATGAACAGTTGGTGTAGTGCGTTGGCTAATGGATTGTCACGCATGACGGGTTTCCAATATTGACCGATTCGGGCCGCACTGGCGGCCTAATGGGGACTTTTCCAGGCGTTGAGCTTTCACCTATGAATGGAGACGGTGAACTGGTCCCCATTTGGGCGAATTGCTTATGTTATCACAAGCCATGTACGTGGGACCACGCTTGGAACAGGATATTTCCTATTGCAAAATGAGTTAGTTTTCTCATATACAATTTACTTATAAGCAGTTTGTATCTGGCCAGGGATCCAAAATTTGTTAAGAGCTCTAGTTATCCTTCTATTAATCACGGCGGTTAGCCTCTTCTCCCCTGCCTGGGCCGATCGTACGCCTTCGCCTGAGGCTGCCGAGTTGCTCGATAAAGGCAATGAGTTGTTGCGGCAGGGACAGCTGGTGGAGGCACGGCAGCTCTTTCAAAAGGCTGTTGAGATCGATCCCCAGTGCTATCAGGGATTCAACAATATAGGCTTGACCTATTATCGGGCTGGCGATCTGGACAAAGCCGGCGATGCTTACATGAAGGCGCTTGCCGTGGAGCCTGCTTTTGGGGCCAGTCTCACCAACCTGGGAACGGTGCGCCATCAGCAGAAGCGCCTCCAGGAGGCAACTAATTTATATCGGCTGGCCCTGAGGATTTCCGAGGGCAAGGACTACGAAATCCACTATAACCTGGCGAATGTCTTGCGGGATCGCAAAGATTTTGAGATGGCGAAAAAGCACTATCTAGAATCGATCAAGCTCAAACCTAATTTCCCACCCTCCCACAACGGTTTGGGTGCCACTTACATCTGTCTAAGAGATCTTAAGGAAGCCGAGCAGGAGATTCATACTGCCATTAAACTGAAGCCCAATTACTCGCTGGCTTACTACCATCTTGCGCTGATCGAGCAGGCCCGTAAAAATTATCTCGCCGCGATAACGAACTTCAAGCAATCGCTGAAATTTGAGGACCGCGAGGACTATAAGCGCGATACCCAGGAAAAGGTGGCCCGTCTGGAAGCGCTTATCAAGGAGCAAAAAGCGGCTGAAGCGGGTGGCCCTCCCCTACTGGCCACGACTACTTCAGGTAACGAGAACGAGACTAAAAAGTCGCTCGGGTCCGCTCTCAAGAAGTTTCAGAACCTCTTGTCGACAGGCTCCGATGACCCTGTGATATGGAACAATTACGGGCTTTTGCTCCTGCGACTCGGTTCTAATAAAGAAGCCGTAACTGCCCTTGAGAAGGCTACCAAGCTTGACGATGGCGATCTGTATCAGGCTCACTATAATCTTGCCCAGGCATACAAAGCGCTTTCCGACTACAACAACTGTGAGCGTGAATGCAAGAAGGCGATTGAGGCCGCCAGTCGCCATAGCAAGGTCTGTCCCCTGGCGCACAACCTCTTAGCCATCATCCTCAAACAAAAAGGCCAACTGGTGAAAGCTGACCAGGAGTACAAGCTCGCCATTGCACAGTCCATGGGCAAGTATCCTGTCCTGCATTACAACCGCGGTATTTTGCTTGAAAAGCAGAGCAAGCCGAAAGAGGCAAAGGCTGAGTATCAGGAATACATCACAGCCGCACCTAATGGCGTAAATGTGATGAAGGCGAAGCTCAGGCTCGGGCTGTTAAGTATGTCCATGTGACTTACGTGACGAAGCATTTCGCATGTTTTGGTAACGAGTTCGAGTTGTCAACAATTTGAAGGCAATCTATTGTAGAATCATTATTCCGCGAGGTTACACTGGCGGCTCTATTTTGCGATGAAAACGCAAAGCAGTTTTTGATGAGATAAGAAATGGCTGACAAAGAAAAGGCATTGCTAAAGGAACCGCCGGGCGGCGACTCGGACGCTCCCGTGCGCGGTGACGCCGATGAAATGTCGTGTCCGATTGTGCAGCCCATGCCCACTCCAGAAGATGTTGAACGGGTGGCCAAGAACGCAGCCCACAAGAAAGCCAGCCCGGTGCCAAAGAATAAGGTCAGGGTCGCTTGCTGCATGAGCGGTGGCGTGGATTCGAGTACGACCGCCTACCTGCTGATGGAAGAGGGCTATGACGTCGTTGGTGTGACCGGATGGCTGATCAAGTCGGGCAGTCGCTGCTGCGATACCGGAATGGTTGATGCTGCTCGAGTTTGCGAACAGCTGGGCATCGAGCATCATGCCGTCGATTTAAGAGAGCTATTCAAGTCACAGGTTATCGATCAGTTTCACCAGTCCTATTCGCGTGGTCGCACTCCGCTTCCGTGCAGCGTTTGCAATACGGTGATCAAGTGGGGCGCATTGCTCAATTATGGTCATAAGCATTTGCAGGCGTCGTATGTGGCGACTGGGCATTACGCTCGTGTCGAAGATACTCCCCAGGGCAAACGCCTGGCCAGGGCTCGTGATCCTAAGAAGGACCAGTCCTATGTATTGTGGGGACTGTCGCGAGAGCAGCTCAACTCTACTCTCTTGCCTCTGGGCAACTACACTAAGGAAGAGATTCGCAAGATTGCATCTCGGCAGAAGCTAGCGACTGCCAATCGCCCGGACAGCCAGGATCTTTGTTTCATTCCAATTGGCACCTCCGCTCAGACCTATCTTGCTAACTTCATCGAAGAAAAGCCAGGTCCAATCATTCACGCGATTACGCTGGAGGTGCTTGGATACCATAAAGGCACCCACAATTACACAATCGGTCAACGGCGTGGGATGGGTGTAGCTCATTCTGAGCCTCTGTACGTTACCGCGGTCGATCCGGATACTCGGGTTGTCTATGCTGGTCCAAAAGAAGCCTTATTGCGCAACGAGCTTGTCGCCAGCGAGGTTAACTGGATCATGGAGAGCGCTCCTGTCGAACCGTTGCGAGCTCGCGCCAAGATTCGATACAACAGTCCGACGAATGAAGCGATGGTTTACCCATTGCCCGACAATCGCGTTCGTGTTGTTTTCGACGATCCTCAGCCTGCCATTACCCCGGGTCAGGTACTTGGTGTCTATGACTCCACCGATACATATATCCTGGGTGGCGGTTGGATAGACTGATTGTGCAAATTGTTCTCAGGCACAATAAAATGGATTGATTAGGAAGAGTCCATCGTGGTACTTTCCCTGACAAGTACTTGGTTTGGAGGGCGCACGTGTCACAACGTAGCCGAAATCACGTTAGAAAGCTTGTATCGCTCCTGGTGCTACTCATGGTGGCATTTTGCTTGAGCTTGGATTTCCCCGTAGAAGCACGCAAGAAATCTGCCGGCAGACCACACAAGCATGGTGCGCACGCAGCCAGGTCGGGGCGATCCCGTGGCGGGGCTCGCTCCGCCACGGCCTCAAGGCGCCAACGCACCCTGGTAGCACGTGGCGGGCGCCACCACGGCAAGCATCACAAGCATCGCGGCAGGCACCATCACCACCACCATGTCGTTCATCGGCCGCGCTATGCCTATCCGGTCGAGATGTTCATGATGAAGGCGCCTGACTTTGAATCCAGTCCCTTGCCGGAAGATCAGTGCCAGGAAGTATTGAGCGCCTTCGCACGTGGCACTGCCGATAGGTTTCCTGCCCGCACTCTCGTGAGAGCCGGCGCGGTCCGGAGCCATCCACTTAGAGGCGGTATTTTTTGGCGCCGAGAGCCGATCAAATATATCATCATGCACTCTACGGAGACCGGCATTCCAGTCAGCGGCATCCGCGTGATTGAAAGCTGGAGTTCGATGGGTAGGCGCCATCCGGGTGCTCAGTATGTTGTAGATCGAGATGGCTCGATTTATCAGGCCGCCGATCCGGACCTCGCCACCGTTCATATTAATGTCCTGAAGACGTTGCCTGGTATCAACAATGACAACAGTATCGGCATAGAAATGAATCACACAGGCAGTCAGGACTACCCCGAAGCGCAAATGGTGTCGGTTATCAGGCTGGTAACTTATCTCCAGGATCGCTATCAGATCGAGAGCGAGAACATTGTTACGCACCGCTACGCGCAACAGGGTGACCATACCGATCCGGTCCGATTCGACTGGAAAGGATTTTTGTTCGCCAAGGACAGACATCGCAACGATGCATTAGCAAGTAAGATGAATTCGATGGAAAGCCAATCTCGCAAATGGGGCGATTTTACCACCGTGGATGCGGCCACCTCTATCCCTTCTACCATCTTGCAGCCTCACTCTATGGTCGCTCCGGCGCAAGTCATTCAAAATGTGGTTCAGCCGATCAACCCGGCACCTAACCCTGGCGTCGGCTCGTATCGCCAGACTGTGCCTGGCACCGTCAATGGTGGCTCGTCCATCCCTCCGGCGATAGCGCCCCAGAGTCCCCCGATTCAAATTCGAGCACCGGTAACGCCACCAGTCAGAGTCCCCGTTACGCCGGGTGGACTTGATCTCAGGGGCCCGATTGAAGTAGGTCCCGAACAGGCGGGCGACCTACTAACGCCGCAACCGGCGTTTCCATAAAGGCTCATAGCCGGAATACGGAGATTGCCTCATACCCCGACGTAGCTTTTCCCAGGTCGCTCTCTATAAGCGCAATTTGATCGATTAAGTGGTACACGGGAAAGACGTTCGACGCGATTTCGACATCGCTGACCCGAGCCGTTACGCGCTCGGTGTTGGCACCTTTTTTCCGGTGAGGGAAGCGCAAAACCGTTATGTGAGGCTGAAAATCATTTTTTTCATGTTGTTTGTTGCCTCCTGGCAAAAACTCGCGAAGCTCTTGTTTCAAGATTTTGTCTATCTTGAAAATTTGGATTGGCACCACTGATGGTGTAATGACGCCGAGGCGCGCTTTCCGCTCGTTGGGCCAGAGTTCGAATTGATCGTAGTTGAGCTCGAGCGGTGTTTCCGAGCGGCAATCGCTGACTGCCTTTGCCAGTTTGGCGCTTATATCAGGTATAAACGCGTCTTCGATATCGCCCAAAAAAATCCAGGTCATGTGGAGCTTTGATTGATCGACCCAGCGGATCTTCGTGTTCC
>CAZISK010000534.1:0-5982 GCA_964541355.1 uncultured Candidatus Obscuribacterales bacterium | reverse complement strand
CACGGCGGTTAAACCGATAACGGTTTAAACCTGCGCGCGGGGTTTCACGGAAGCGCCGAGCTTTTGCACGGCGGTTAAACCGATAACGGTTTAAACCTGCGCGCGGGGTTTCACGGAAGCGCCGAGTTTTTGCACGGCGGTTAAACCGATGTTGAATTCTCTTAGAAACTCAGATTGGGCGCCAGCCTTGCGATCTGGCTCTTATCGACTGCGCTTCTTGCTCCGCTTTCAGAGCTTCGGCATGCCGCTCCATTTTTCGAAGCAGTTTGGCGTATTGCTCCAACGTTTCTGACACGCGAGGATTGAAGTCACCAAAGACTCTTCGCCTGATGGTCAGGGTTCGTTCAAATAGAGGTAGCGAATGTTGAAAATTGCCCTGGAAGTAATATAGACGCGCCAGGTTTTTCAAACTGGTGGCAACCATCTGATGATGCTGTCCGTAACGCTTCTCTCGAATTGATAGTGCCTCTATCAAAAGCGGCTCCATCTCCTTATAGCGCTTGCAGCGACAGAGCAGGTCCGCCAATCTTGTCAGACAGTCAGCCAACTGGCAAGTGTCGCAACCAGAAAGCTGTCGCATCAGATCAATTTCAACACACGCTTCTTTGATGGCGTCGAGCAACGCGTCTTCACTGCTCGATAATGCCATCGAATCAGGAAGAGCCTCGAGCGTCGTTGAGGAATCCAGAGGACGGAAGCTCCAGCTGTCCGATGATTTGGTATGTTGAGAGCCGGTCGCCGGTGGGTGCTTGCCAGCCGCCGTGTGCGGTTGCGCACCGGTCGCAGGATATTTCCCAGACTCAGTTTGCGGCTGAGATCCGGTTGTCGGAAATCTTCCGGAACCTGTATGTTGGTTGGGCGGTGCCGGGGGTTGATACTTCCCGGCAGCCGACTGATTAGGCTGTGTGTATCTGCCTTGAGAAAATGTCGCACTTTGAGATGGGTGCAAGTGCTGTTGAGAATTGGTGACATTAGTGGCGGTGCCGGACTGCGGCGGTCGGGCTTGTCTCACGGAGCTGGAACCCGCAGCTCGCATCTCCGCGCTAATGCGCACGAGGCGATCGCCCTTCAACGCCAACACTTTGTTGAGACTCTTTCGACTCTCTTCAACTTCCGAACGGTGTGGTCCACTCAACCTTTCTCTAATCGAGATCGCACGCCTATAGAGCGCCTCCGCATCATCAAGCATTCCCCTATCTAAATATAAATCCGCCAACTTCGAAACGGTGCTAGCAACTTCAGGACTCCCGGTGCCCAGCGCTTGTTCTTGTATGGTGAGAAACCTTTCTAACTCCGGTATGGTATCGCATTTCATAATAGATTCCCAAGAATACGAGAGAATCGAATCAACCGCCGACCTCGGCCAAGGCCGGGCAGTATCAAATCCAGTATCAGACGATTTCGATTCTCAGGTCGAAAGAAAGAAAACAGCAAACGACAGTAAGCCCAATAAAGGGTAAGCGGGTAAGAATTTTAAAAATCGAGCGGAAGATACAACAGGAATCAGTTCACGAACCGGCGCTCGTTACATTCTCAGATCTCTTTCGAGTTGTGCACCCTAAATTGATCCATCCAGGAGAATCCGCCGTCGTCTCCACTAGATTGCCTTACCTGCAAATCCTCCATTTGCGCTGACTGTCCATTACCCATTGTGGCGCAAGCTTCTGAGATCGATTGCTCCTCAATCCTATATTTTTGTATAGGAAACAGATAAATAGCATCACAACCAACCTTTTATAGGTGGTCAAAGTGAAATGTTAAGCGCTTTGAAAGCTACTCATTAGGTTTCCCATACTAAATTACGGTCTTATTGATAACACACGCTCACAACCATCCACTAGTATTTAAATTAGGCGTTCTATTGAGGAGAAATTTCAACCACTATCCGTCACTGGCGAGAAACGCGTGAGGTGACGGCTGCATATATGGTAGGCACATCATATAAAGGTACCAACCACTTCGATGAATGATGACAACGAGCACCGTCCGAGAACCTGGGCGGAACGCTCAAAAATTAGTCATAAATACATAGGTCCATCGCCCGAAACCCAGTTTAAGAGATACAAGGATCAAGCTCCACAAGAGATTGACCAGGAAGATACCGTGGACGACCTGGACAACAACCAGTCTTCTGAAGAGGACGAGTGGTCCTCTAGCACGCACCTTGCACACGAATGGCATGCGGGGGGCGACGGCGTTCTCAGTAATCGACGCCTGGGCGAGCCACCGTCCAGTGCTCTGGACTTAGACATAACGGCCGACTTTCCCACCACTCCGAATCCGTTCAATCCCACCACCAAAGCGGCTCTTCTGGACATCGCCCGAGCGTCGTCAACACCGACTAATACTCTGCGATGGTTGTCCGACAATACGGATGCCGATATTCGAAAGCTTGTGGCGAGCAACACCAACACGCCGTCCGAAGTGCTCAGAACCCTGAGCAAAGACTGGGACGGCGCTGTTCGTTTAGCTGTGCTCGACAATCAGAAAGTGCCAATCGACATTATCACCGAGCTATCGAGCGACAGCAATCCACTCGTTTCACTGCGCGCTTGCTACGCTATCGATGAGCGCAGAAAAAGCATGGACAAAGGTGGAGCACCAACTCGTGCTCCAGCGCCCCAACCTACGATCAAGGACATTCCAAATCTCCATGTGTATCACAGGTATTCACAAGGCGCCAAGACTCTTCCAGTATCTTCCTATCTCACAACTGAAGCCGTTGAGTTCTTGACCATCGTCGCTCAAAAGCTCACGACTCCACCACAACGACTGGCGGAACTGGCGGAGCACCCTTCCGCCGAAGTGCGCGCAGCGGTCGCACAAAATGGGAAGACACCATTGGATATTCTCTGGCGCCTGAGTCTCGACGTGTCGCCTACGGTGAAGAGAGGACTGACTCAGAATGAAACGTGCCCTCTCGAACTCTTGCGCGAATTATTACGAGACGGCGATGTCGGCGTCAGACAAAAAGCGAAAGAAGAATTAGCCAAATTCGAACGCTCGGGCACTCATGTGGTAGAAGGCTAGATATAGGCCTGTCTATACACGCTGATGCCAACAGAATCGATTCCATCCGGTTTTCCAAATGAACTCTTGTCCCGATACGACCGTATCAGCTTTCTGGCGCGAGGTGGCATGGGTGTAATTTTTCGGGCGCACGACAAAAAGCTCGATAAGGAAGTGTCGATAAAAGCGCTGCCGACCAGAGCCCAAGTAGGTTCCAAAAGAATCGTGCGCTTTCAAAAGGAGGCTCGGGCAGCAGGAAGGCTCAGTCATCCCAATATTGTTCAGGTCCTGGACTTTGGTGTCACCAAATCTGGGGATCCGTATCTGGTAATGGATTACATCAAAGGAGTATCGCTCGAACAGCATATCTCCGACTCCGGATCGCTGGAAGTAGGCCAAGCGCTCCTGCTCTTTATTCAAATCGTCGATGGACTGTCGCATGCTCATAATAACGGAATCGTGCACCGCGACATAAAGTCCAGCAACATCATGTTGGAGACATCCGATCCAGAAAAACCGGTGGCAAAGATTGTCGACTTTGGCGTTGCCCACATGCGGGTCGCCGAAATAGATCGCTCAGGTTTCGACAGCACCGGCAACAACCTCGTCGGGTCGCCTGGCTACATGGGCCCTGAAATCATCGATGGCAAGAAAGCCGACCAACGCTCTGACATTTATGCTCTTGGATGTCTGATGTTTGAAACAATAGTCGGACGATTACCATTTCATGGTAACACCGCCATTGATACCATAACAAAACATAAGCAGTGCCCTGTTCCCAATATTACACAGAGTAATATTAAGACTGTCAATCCGCAACTTGCTCAGGCGATGGGCGAAATCATAGAAATTTGCATGTCAAAAAATCCTGATGATCGCTTTCAAGATGCCGAAGAGCTCAAACTCGATCTGGTCGAGTGCGCTTCGATCTTCGATCGGGAGATAAGGGATGCGGTCAATCAAATCGAGATCGACAGAAAGAACTTCTTTCAGTCGATGATTCGTCCCTTCAATGCATCGAGAGTACCGGTATTCGCGATGCTGTTCCTGTGTGTGCTGGTGCTGTCGAGTGCGATCGCGTTCCAATTGTTGGTTCCGACCTGGAAGCTGTTGTTTCCGACCTGGAATCTGCAGTTGCAAGACAGCACAAGTGTGAGCTCCAGGAGCGGCAAGAAACAGAAAAAGAAAAAAAGTAGGCCGACCAGTTTTCTGGGAAATAAAAATATACTGAGCAGCACGGATCGGCAGATCACCGACAAGGCAATGAGGGAAGGCAAACTAGAACCAACGCGTAAAAGAGAACTTAACGTGCGCGGAGGAGAGCTAACCGACGCCTCAATTGCGATCATGGCAAAGATGAAGCTAACCTCGCTTGATCTGTCTCAAAACAACATCACAGATGAAGGTCTAAAGGAGATTGCCACATGGACACAGCTGACCTCTCTGGAATTGGACTGGATCAAATCGATCAGCGACAACGGGATAGAAGCTATAGCGCAGTTGCCCAATCTCAATCACCTGTCTCTTGGAGGGACCGATATCACAGATGAGGCGCTGAGAAGTCTCACCAAGACCAAACAGCTCGGTGTTCTATCTCTGCCTCTCTGCAATCGGATCACTTCGAACGGAGTAAGACAGCTCAAGGCTGTGCCATATCTGTCTCGGATCAACATCGGATGGACCAATGTATCGACGAGCGCATTCAACAGCTTCCCCTGCCTGAACCACATCCAATTGGCAGCCTCCAAACCGTTTTCGAAAGAGGACATGGCGGCACTGGCGGCGGTGCCGTCGCTCGACACAATTACAGTGCTGAAGGGCACGCTCTCGCCCGATGTCCTCCGAGAGCTAGTTAAGTGCAAAAAACTTCGTTACCTGAAACTTGAGTTCGTCGAAGGTCTCAAACCAGAGGATGTCGACCGCTTCGAGAATTACTATAAAAAGACCAATCACGTACCGATAAGTATAGAATCGTTCATCGAATAGGTCGGGATCAAGTAATTCATCCAACGGCGGGTAATCTTACTCCGACCGGCGCACCCTTGCGAAGTTGCGACGTCCAACTTGGACCACGACATTTGCACCGGCAGTGGTGCATACTTCGAAATTCGGATCGGTGATTGGCTTGGTATCGACCTTAACACCACCCTCGACAATTAGTCGCTTGGCCTGGGAACTGCTAGACGCCATGTTAACGTCGGTAAGAATGCGGAATAGCGGTTTGGGTTCGACAATCGTGAACTCAGGCATATTGGAAGGGAATTCTCCGCCACTATGGATCCTCTCCCACTCTGAGACAGCGGTTGCTGCTTTTTCACCCCCGTGATACTGGCTAACGATCTGTTTGCCCAGCAAAAGCTTCAGATCTTTTGGATTTACCTTTTCAGAATGAAGATCATTCCTGATAGCATCGATCTCGTCGCCGCTCAAGGTAGTGGCGAGCTCGAAGTATTTTACAATCAGATCATCCGGTATGCGCATGCATTTCCCCAGCATGTTGTTCGGCTCTTCTTTAAGCGCGATGTAGTTGTCGTACGTTTTAGACATCTTCTTGACGCCGTCGGTACCTTCCAGAAGTGGTACCAGAAGCGCCACCTGTTGATCTTGCAGATAGTGAGGTTGCAACTCACGCCCCTGCAGAATATTGAAGCGCTGATCGGTGCCGCCGAGCTCGACATCGGCTTTGACTGCTACCGAATCGTAGCCTTGCAATAGTGGGTAAAACAGCTCGTGAAAGGAGACTGGAAGCTGTTTTTCAAACCGATCTCCAAACGCTTCCTTGGCCAGCAATTGATTAATCGTCACAAGACTCGCTAATTTCAGAATGCCGTTAAGATCAAGCGGAGCAAGCCAATCTGCATTGTTGACCAGTTCCGTTTTCGACAAATCGAGTATCAGACCCATCTGGTTGAGGTAAGTTTTCGCATTCTCTTCCACCTGCTCGCGCGTCAGTGGCGGTCTGGTTGTATTGCG
>CAZISK010000533.1:0-5989 GCA_964541355.1 uncultured Candidatus Obscuribacterales bacterium | reverse complement strand
CATCGCCTCGAAAACCGCAGTTCGACCGATATTGCGAAAACCTAATAGAAAAGACCCGAAAATTATTGGTAGTGGCCCGGCGATTGGGGCCCCATTGGTCTAATAACTGTCTGCACTATAAATACGGGGTAATATTTTGAATGCGAGTATTATTGGCGGATCTAATATCGGTGCTTGAACGAGTTGTTCGTGAGAGCGACTGTGGCAAACTGCTACGTGGAATTCACATTGACACGCCTCGCGCGAAATAAGATATTGATTTTCACCCCGTATTGCTCGAATTGCACCAGAAGGATGTTACATGGCCGGAGACACGTTCACTGATACCCCTGCTCCGTCAGCAAAAGGCACCACCTTTCCTGCAGAAAATATGCTGTTGGCTCAATTAGGTCAGCCGCAGACCGGTCGTGGCAGCAAGTCCGAGGAGCTTCTCAAAAATCCGCCAAAACAGGCAGAAGACCCGAAAAAAGACACCAAGAAGGATACTCTCACGCCGGCGCCGCCCAAAACCGACACGCCTGCCCCCAAGATAGACGACAAGAAGGACACACCAGCCACCCCCAAAGAGAAGCTCGGTGGGCCTCCCGAAGAGGTCAAAGATGGCATTCTCAAGCTGAAATTCGATCAAAAGGATTTTGACGACAAAATTTGGAAAACAGTTAAATACGAGAAAATAGAGATATCCGATCTGCCTAAAGGGGCTTCAATTCAACACTGGATGGACGGCAAGGGCATCTTCTTCTGGTTCGGTGATGAATCCGGAAAATCGCTGGACGGCAAGCTGCACTATTATCCCGGTAACGTTAAGAAAATCATCGTCAATGGCAAAGAGCAGGATCTGGACGTCGAACGAAAAAAGGTCAAAGAAGCGTACCTCAAGAAAAACGGTATCGATGTTCTAGACGGCGTTCTGACGCTCAGTTACAAAGACGAGTTTTTTGACAGGAAGCTATTCCTGACCGATATCTACGACACCATCAATATTACTGACTTACCTAAAGACGCGAAACTGTCTTACGGCATGGATGATAAGGGATTTTTCTTCGATGTCGGCGACAAGAAAAAACACTACTTCCCGAAGAACGCTCAGCAAATAGCGCTCAACGGAGACAAGACGACGGTCCAGGATTTGACCAAGCAGCGCATGCAAGCGCTGGAAGACTATTCGAAAGACAAGTTTGGTGGATTCACCGACAACAAAAGATACAGAGATCCGATCAGCAACTATCAGCAAGTCATTCTGTTCGCAGACGGTGTGAACGGCAAGGCCAAAGGCGCTCTCAAGGTGCTTGACGATCGACTTACCGAAGCTATCCAGTCATCGGAAAAGCATCCATACTTCAAGTACATGCTCGCCAACGTTAGAGTCGCCGAAGCGATGGATGCGGTAAGAACCCGGGTTCTTGCCGGTGAAGACATCAATCATCCTTCCGTAATCGATAAGCTTGACAAGGCTGACGAACTGCTCGAACAGGCTATTCGCGAATCTGATACGCGTCTTCGCGGTCTGAAAAGACCATTCCCAAGGCCGAATGCTCCACTAATGCCGCTTGCTCCATTCGGAGCCTACGGTGCCAGCGACGTCAATGCCGGTCTTTATTCATTCTGGGGCGGAGCCTGGGATCAAGCCGGTTTCATGAAGGTCCAGCTCAAGATGCTAAAAGGTCTTGTGCAAGCCGGAACGTTAGGTCTGCCGCCGAAGAAACCGTAATTGAAAAAATGAATCGACGCAACGCGCGAAAGTCCAGTGTTTGGTGATAAAGTGACGGAGTTCCTGCACCTCTGACACGGCTCGCGTTGCCGTTTTGCTAGCTACATCTCATGAAAAAAATAAGCTTAATTGGTTCGACCGGCTCGATAGGCAAGCAGACGCTTGACATTGCCCGGGCGCACTCAAGCGATCTGCAAATCGTCGGTTTAGCCGCCGGTCACCGCTCTCTTGACGAGCTTGCAGACCAGATAGCTGAGTTTTCTCCTGCCATCGTATCGGTACCACGAGAAGAGGATATCTCAGGACTCAAGGAGCATTTAGCAAGAGTCAACTGTGGAAACAAGACGGAGATTGTATTCGGAGAACCAGGTCTCATCAACGTCGCCACTGCCGACGGAATCGACACTCTGGTCACCGGCGTGGTCGGATTTCTTGGAGTCAAGCCCACCTACGAAGCGATCAAGAAAGGCACCACAATTGCCCTGGCAAATAAAGAGACGTTGGTGGCAGCAGGCTGCGTAATCATGCCGCTGGCAAAAAAACATAGTTCGTCTATTGTGCCGGTAGACAGCGAACACTCGGCCATCTTCCAGTCACTGTCAGGCTTTACAACAGACGATATCGAGGCGATCTTGCTGACGGGATCAGGTGGACCATTTCGAACCTGGTCAATGGAACAAATCAAGAATGCCACCGTAGATGATGCCCTCAAACATCCAAACTGGTCGATGGGAAAGAAAATCACCATCGACTCAGCCACCATGATGAATAAAGGGCTCGAAATCATTGAAGCCCACTGGCTCTTCGACATTACGCCGGAGAAAATAGAAGTTGTCGTACATCCTCAATCAATCCTGCACTCGGCTGTACAGTTCGTTGACGGCAGTATCGTCGGTCAGCTGGGTGTGCCGGATATGAGGCTGCCGATTCACTATGCTCTGTTTCATCCTACAAGGGTTCCATCCAGCCGCGTACCCAGACTCGATCTAACGCAGCTGGCCGGATTGACTTTCGAACGCCCCGACTATGAAAAATTTCGTTGCTTGAAAATTGCTAAGGAAGTGGCGTCGAGTCACGATACCTCTGCCTGCGTCTTGAATGCCGCAAACGAAGTAATAGTCGAAGCTTTCTTGAATGGTGCCATAAAATTTCATACAATCCCAGACTATATTTACCGTGTGCTTGAACGTCACAAAGCAACAAGCGATCCTACTCTTGAGGATATACTGGAGGCCGACAGCTGGGGACGAGAAGCGGCGGCTTCGCTCGTCAAAACGAGGGTCGGCTAGCAGTTAGCGCTGGCTTAGTTGGAAGTAAATGGGGAGTATGTCATGGTAGCCACAGACACCAAAGTATTCGTAGTCAACCACCCGCTCGTTCAGAAGACGCTTACTGGGCTGAGAGATTTGCAGACGCCTTCGCATGAGTTTCGTGCACTGGCGCATCGGCTCAGTTATTTTCTGGCATATGAAGCGCTGAAGGACCTCAATGTCCGGCAGATCGGGGTGGAAACACCGGTTGGGCCAGGCACCGGCGTGGCGCTCACGGACTACATTATTCTTGCACCGGTCCTGCGAGCTGGTCTCGTTCTTGCAGATGCAGCGCAGGAGCTGTTCCCCAATGTCCGCATCTATCACATCGGTTTAAAGCGTGATGAAGAGACCCTCGAAGCCAAGTCTTACTATGCCAAGCTTCCTGACTCTCTTCCGCCAGACTGCCGTGTTTTTATTCTCGATCCCATGCTCGCCACAGGCGGATCGGCAGTAGCTGCCATCTCATTGTTCGACAAGATGGATGTTAAGAGCATTCACCTTGTTAACTTTGTCGCTGCACCTGAAGGGATAGATAAGGTCCACAAGCGCTTTCCGAATGTGAAAATAACCACAGCAGCGGTGGACGACCATCTGAATGAGCATGGTTATATCGTGCCAGGGCTTGGAGACGCAGGCGATCGGATTTTCGGAACTTAAGCCTGGTCGGTTTAACTCACGAAGCTGAATTAGCACAGCCGACGGCTCCAGTCAGTCTTCGATAGACGTCATCGCCTTCCTGAAGGAAGGCGATGCGCAAGCAGCGGACGTAAGGAAGCTGAATCAACCTGAAGTTGGTTAAAACGGCGCTTCCACAGGAATTTAGTCCTCGAGCTTGAAGCCAACTTTCAGGGTTACCTGAAACTCCGCTACCTGACCTTCAGAAATCAAACCGCGCATTTCGGTTACTTCAAACCATCTCAAGTCTCGCAGATTCTTGGAAGCTCTCTTAACAGCCTTCTGGGCGGCATCTGCGAAGCTCTTGTTGGATGTACCCACGATCTCGGTCATTTTATAAGTGGACATTTTGACTCCCTTTCTTTTAATCGATTGCAAACATTTAAGTCTACTGATAACCAGGAGAGCCTTTCCTGGGTCCAACCTGTGACAATCATTTACCGGGTAGAGATCTCTTCAGCCGCCCGGTCGACCATAGCCCGAACAGGCACTATAGACATGTCGTTCGAAATTAAAACGACGAGGGAATAGACATAACTGATAATGATCGTGCTTCCGAAGTCTCGGAGGCTTAAGCGCAATTAGCGGGCTTAATATATTATCGATGTTAAAACCACGGATATGGAAGGATTGCCCAACAATGAACAGCACCACGACGGCTGACTGGCATGCGCTCGAGACCTACCTGAACGAGAAAGGACCGTTGAGCTGGCGCCAGACATTGAGCCAGTTCCACGATATCTGTTCTGCGATAGAACAGGAATACAGTCGCTCCGAGGAGTTCGGCAACATATCTATCCGGACATTCAAAGTAACCGACACCACAGACGGTATCACTATCGAGTATATGACTAACTGGTCAGCAGGTATCGGCAGCAGCTTTCCCATCGAAGCCTATATGAGTCCCGAGCGCTGTCTCGATAAGAAGACCGACGAGCGCTCCGATATTTACACTCTCGGCTGTGTCATGTATCACTGCCTGACCGGCTCACCACCATTCATGCACAAGGACAGAGAAAAGCTAAAGGAGATGCAGGCAGTCGACTATGCACTACCGGCGGGCAGACGCTCGCTGAGGAGATACATTCCAGACGAAGTCGACAACCTCATCAATAGGTGCATGGAAAAAGACCCAGCTCGACGTTTTCGTAATGCCGCTGAGCTGCGCGCTGAAATCGGCAAAACACTGCAACTTGAAGATGCTGATAGCGAGAGCCTTTTCAAAGGTTCAAAATTCGTTGAACTGGTACAAAATAGGCGGAGGCTGTTTGCCTTAGTCACCATCCTATTCCTTTCCATCGGCTGCCTGGCTTGGGTAAGTATGCATACAGCCGGGAGCGATGAGTTTAGGAATCGCATTGAGTCGACCAACAACCGGAAGAAAAATCGCTACTTTATGAGTCTGGAAGCCGGTCCGCGTTATGCAGCCCAACTTGATTTCGGCGGACTTTACGAACCGCCGGCAGGAAAGAAACCGATTGAAATTATGGTAAAAGGAAAAGACATGGTTCTTTTTGCCACTACAGAACGCCCGACTTTGAAAGATGCGGTTCTCGAGGCCGTGAACCGGCATCTTATGCTTTGGAATGCCGACCTTGAAGGGATTGATCTCTACGGATGCAAATTTGATAGCGCCAATTTCGAAGGGGCCTACTGCCTGCGCGCAAATTTGGAAAGGACAAATTTTGAAAGGGCGCATCTAAAACAGATCAACTTGTCAGGCGCAAATTTGAAAGACGCCAATCTCAAACACGCAAATCTATCGGATGCCATCTTGCACAAAGCTAATTTCGAAAATGCTGACCTATCGGGCGCGATGCTTTTGAACGCTGACTTCAGGGGAGCCAATCTTACCAACTGCAATCTCAGCAACTGCTACGTACTTAATGGGAAGTTCAACGGTGCCAAAATGACCAACGCCATCTTCACCGGAGTTCGTCTTACAAGAGAGAGCCTGGCTACAGCGAACCTGACCGATGAGCAGAAGTCATCGGCACAAATCATCACTGGTCCTTTATCGCTTCAAGCGTCATCAGGTCAATCAGACCCAGAGGGCCTCAAAGTCAAGTGGCTTAAGAACCCTGCAAGTAAGGATAGCAGCCAATCCATACCCATTCCGAAGGGCCCAATTAAAACAATGAAAGATTTCAAGCTCATGGATCCAATTGCAGAGGAAGCTCAGCCACCGACACAACAAGAGACCGACGAATCTGGCTTGACGCCGCTCGAGCAGAACATATTGAAAGGTTTGCGTAAACGGGATATTCGAAAAGCTGAGAAACAACAACAA
>CAZISK010000532.1:0-6005 GCA_964541355.1 uncultured Candidatus Obscuribacterales bacterium | reverse complement strand
TGTCGACGCTGTCTACGCAATACACTTGCAACCAGCCGTTTTCAATGTGTCTGCCCAGCACATTGAGCATCTCTCGATTTTCCCAGTCGAAGAAGCGACCCATCGACGTAGGAAAAACAATTACTCTTGCACCATGATGACCGAAGACAAGCAGTTCCATGTCGCGACCAAGGGAATCGCTGTGCCACTTATGATACTCTCTATGCATTCCTTTACTTCCAATGTACTGGGGTTTCCGGGCTGTTTAATCGGGAGATTGTAGCATGCACCGTTTTACCATATTGTCTGCAGAGCTCTATCTGGTAGGTTTGTATAGATGCGTCAGTCAAAATTGTTGATTGCTGTCATGTTCTTGATTTTTCTGCTGTATTCTGCGTCCGGCGTTGAGGCACAAGACAGCCTGTTTTCCTCGATGTATGAGGCGGGTAGCCAGGCCCTCAGGGAAGGGCGTTTGACGGATGCAACCAAGAAGCTTAAATCGGCGCTGAAAGAGGCTGAGCTGCTACCACCCGGGGACATCCGACTGCGCGACACAGTAAAAGCGCTTGCTGCCGCCTACGAAGCGGAGAAAAAGTATGATCTGGCGGAACCGCTGCTTCGACGCGTACTGGATATTGACTCGAAGAGCGCAGGCAAGTCGACCGATGTTATCAACAGCACAAGCGCTCTGGCTCTCAATCTTAAGAATCAGAGCAAGTTCAAAGAATCGATCGCGAGCTATCTGAGCATTCTTGGCTCAGCGGAAAAACCTGATGAGAATTTAACTGATGATGTAAGGATCTCTCTGTTAATCAACTTAGCCGGTGTCTACAGCGACATGAGCAATTACGAGCAGGCGGAGAGACATCTGCGCAATGCATTGAATCTGGCTGAGAAGGCTAAGACCGATACGATCTGCCTGGCAAGAGCCTTGGAGTCGCTGGCGTTGCTCTACGACCGGACCGGCCGATATGACGAGGCGTCTTCGCTGCTTACGCGCGCTCTGAAGGTCGATCAAAGTCTCGAGCCCGAGGGAGGAATCGAGACGTCTGGAGCGTTGCTAAGCATGGGCCGCTTTTTGCGAGAACAGGGAAAGACCGATGAGGCGCTCAACTTCATTAATCGCTCCATCAAAATGCGCAAAAAGATACTGGGCGATCAGCATGCCAATGTCGTCGAATCCGCTCTGGAACTGGCTAGATTGTATGAGGATTTGAACGCGTACAAAGACGCGGCCACGGAGCTCGAAAAGCTGCGTCCGCTATTGGAGCAAACTGTTGGTGATGAAAGTCCGCGTTATGCCGAGTTCTTACGTCAGCTAGCCTCCGACTATATGAACTGCAGTCAGTACGGTCGTGCAGAGCCTCTGCTCAGACGTGCGCTTTCCATCGACGAGGCCTCCTTCGGAAAAGATGGTGCCGAGCTAGCCCTGGACCTCAACGCTTTAGGAATGTTCTACGTCTTTCAAGGGAAGTACGCGGAAGCGGAGCCTTTGTACAAGCGAGCACTGACTATCACCGAGCTGAAGTCAGGCTCCGATCATCCCGACGTCGCCGCTTGCCTGAACAACCTCGCCTGGCTTTACGATAATCAGCGCAAGTTTTCCGAAGCGCGACCGCTTGTCGAGAGAGGGTTGGCGATTCGTGAGAAGGCGCTGGGCAAAGACCATCCGGTCGTAGCACGCAATCTGCACAATCTGGCCAAGCTTGATATCGAAGAAAACAAGCTCGTGGAAGCTCAGTCAATGCTGGAGCGGGCGCTCAGGAGCCAGAAGGAGGCGCTTGGTGCGGACCATCCCGATACGGTAGCGACAATGAGCGATCTGGCGAATCTTTTGCAAAGGTCCAAACGATACGCTGAGGCGGAGGAGCTGTATAAAAAACTTCTTGCCTTTGATGAAAGCGCTGACGGTAAGACGAGTCCTACTGTGGCTGCGGACCTCGAGCTAATTGCTCAGGCCTTGGTAGAGCAGGATCGAACAGAAGAAGCCAAGTCTTTCATAGAACGAGCGAAGGCGATTAAATCCAGCCTTCCAGGCAACGTAGAAGAGCGGCGCCAAAGTCACGGGCTAGCTATCGCCTCCTTGCAGGCGATCAAGGTGCCACCGAGAATAGTGGCAGATAAGTGGGCGCTCGTGGTTGGCATAAGCAACTTCAAAGACCAGACCATCAATCTTCAGTATGCCGCTAAGGATGCCATGGACTTTCGCAACTATCTTATTTTCGAAGCCAACTTTCGGCCTGACCACGTCAAGCTTCTCCTCGATCAAAATGCCACCAGGGACAATATCGTTGCTCATCTTGGAGATAAATGGCTGAAGAAGGTCGCGCGCAATGAAGATCTCGTTGTTATCTATGTTTCGACTCACGGAACTTCCGCACGAAAGGAGATTGGCGATGCCAATTTCATCGTTGCGTATGAAACCAATCTGTCTAATGCCGTCTTGAGCGGCATACCGATGCAGTGGTTTACGACTGGAATCAAAGATATGATGAATTGCCAGCGTGTCGTTATCATTATGGATGTATGTCACGGCGGGGCCCTGAGAGCGCCTTCAGTCAAGCCCTCGCAGACTCATCCTCAGACCGCTGCGGCTGGTCCAGGCAGCAAAACCTTGATCCGGCATCCGGATATGAGTCCGCAGTCGGGGCTCAGCATCGGCTCCGGCCAGATAGTTTTGGCTTCCAGTGAGTCAGATCAGGTTTCCTGGGAATCGAAGCACTACCCCAACGGAGTATTCACCAGGCAGTTAATTGAAGCGCTGCGCAGCAAGGGCGAAACGACGCCTCTAATGTCGGCGTTCAAACAAATGCGCAACAATGTGGAACAGGAGGTGCTCCGAGCTCGTTCGGAGATTCAGACACCGATTATGGTGGCTAGCGACTGGCACGGCGGCGATATCATGCTTGCCGTTCAGCCTCAAGCGCCTCGCTCGGTGGAGACAAAATCCGCCCCGCATGCAGCGCCGACGAAAACCACCCCGGCGGCGAAGAAGCCGATCCGAAAATAAGGCGCTTTTCAACCGCAGCTCCTGTAACACTAAGTCGGTCAACGAATATAATATGAACGCCGGAGCGATTCGACGATAACGGCAACTCGAAATCTTGGCGCAGGAGCAACGTATGTCTTCGAAGGAAAAGATGAATCACGGCTGGGGTCAGCGTTTGTTGTTTTGCCTGCTTATGATCGTTTTTGCAGCCGCTCCTACCAATGTGTGCGCCAAAACGAAAAGCAACGAAGAGACCTCTTCGGCAAAACGGGAAAAACGTGCCACTACCGCTTCCAAAGTAGATCTTGTCTCAGGGATGCCGCCGTTTCTCTTTTGGGAAGGCAGCGCTGATTCCAAAGGCATCGTCTTGTGCTTGCATGAACTGGGCATGTATAACGGCATTTTCGAGGACCTGGGCAATAAGCTCAAAGACAGCGGATACTCCGTTTATTCAATGGATCTGCGTGGTTTTGGCGGCTGGAGCGATAAGGGCGCCGAAGGCAAAATGGACTTGAAGAACACGCTAGCCGACATCAAGAGCGCTGCCGAAGCGATTCGAAAAAAGCATGCCGATAAGAAGGTATTTTTGCTCGGCGAGGCTATGGGTGGAGCGTTGGCTCTCGAGGCCGCCTCGAAGTATCCAGACCTCATATCCGGTGCCATCTCATCGGCGCCGGGCGGCGAGCACTTTCATACTTTGGATAACTATCTCAGTATCGGGAGCCGCTTCGCTTTGGGCAACAAGCGCTTCAGCAAAGGCGAAGAGCTGGTTTCAATAGCGACGCCAAAGAAAGAGTTGCAAGACGCCTTGAAGAATGACGCCGGAGTTCGTTTGGACCTCGCGCCGAAAGAGCTGATGGCTTGCCAGTTTTACATGTACAAGACACGCCGCTTCGCGCGTCAGATCAAGGACCTGCCAATCATGATAGTTCAGGGACAGAAGGACGGGGAATCGCGACCAGAGGGCGCCAAGAAAGTCTTTGACAATCTCGCCACCAAGACCAAAGAGTATTTGCCGGTGGAGAACGGAGATCATTATGTCTTTGAAGACGTTAATGTGGACAAGAATGCGATGAACGCAACGATTGCCTGGCTTGATAAGCACTCAACGGCGCAATAGTCTTACGCGACGCCGTCGGTGTAAGCGTTGATGCACGGATAGCCAAAACAGGTCACAGGTTGGCAGGCAACATCCTTGAGGGTGCTCAGGGTTTTTCCTGTTGTTTACAACCTGTAGTTGGTCCAGGATGGTAGGCAATCAACCTAGTCTGCCGGTTAGGTCTTTAGTCCATACCAGTGAAGGTCTTCGCCATGATTAAGAACAACGTTGTCAGAGATTTCTTGATGCCGCTTGCGTACTCAATGTTTTTCACCGCGGCGATGACTGCTTTACTCTGGCTAATGACGAATTACGGCGCGCTCAATTTCTCTATGGTGACTGTCGGGGCGCTGACAGCAATCTATTCCGGCCTTACACTATTCGGATTGCTCAATCTATTTAAAGGCAACAAGCTCTTCGCGGGTAGCCCTCAGGACGTGTTGAGCGTGAGCGCTCAAAAGAGCATACATCTGGCGGGTGTCTTAGCGGTGATCCCGGCTTTGCTTTTCTGTGCTTCCTTTGCGTTTGTCGTTAAAACCTTTGATGGCAGCGCCGATAGCATTTCTCGAGTCAAAACTATGGAAGGCTTTGAGCGAATGGTTTTCGGCACCTCTAAAGTCTGGGTGTACATATATCCATCGCCGCCCGCTGTGGCTATGGCACCTAAAAAGGCACCGGTAATTATTGAACAACATGATGTAGACTTCGGTCCATACATGGCAGACGTCCAGCGCCGAATTAAGAGACATTGGTTTCCGCCCAAATCAGACCAGTCCAGCAAGATCAAGGTGAGATTCTCCGTCAACAGCGAAGGGGGTGTGTCGGGTGTCAAGCTTGTTAGAGCTACCAACGTCGAGACGAAAGATAACGCCGCTCTGCAAGCAGTAGAGACATCGTCTCCGTTCAGACCGCTGCCGGAGGGCGCACCTCCAGACGTCTGTATCGAGTTCACGTTCGACTACAATGTCATCAGGGATGTTTCAGAGGCACCTGTTCTACAGGGCGCCACCAATGGAACCATCGGACCGGTCGGACCCGACCAATTTAGCGATGCATTCTCAAGCGTTGCTACATACAAGAACTGCAAACCGGTTGATTAAACCTACATACAAGCTCTATTTAGATGCCTTTGGTTGCTTGGGCGTATCATCGCAGAAGTAAGAGTTTTTGAGAATCATCGGCATGTCGTTCTGATGCGACTCTCTTTCCAGGTCTACCTCCGAAACCAATACGGATGGTGTCACAACGCTATTACCGGTGGTACCATACGCTCCGGAAAAACGAACCGTATAAGGAGCGCTGTCGTCCCCGGTGCTTACAATGTCTCGGAAAAGGCGATGAGACAATCTCGTGAAGTTGGCACCTCTCACCAGCTCCTCTTTTCCATCTTTGACAGAAACTTTGTAGAGCAATGTCGGCTCGGAAATGTGAACCTCGCGACCGCTTCCCATGAAGAATCCACTTCTTCCCGGGGTTATGGTGCTCAGCACTCCTGACGAGATGTGACGGACGATGAGCACGTAGTCCAGACCCTCTTCCTTGCCTAATGCGATCAGTCGCTCCTTGAGCCTGGCAAGCGATTCTGTTTTTGAAGATTCGATGAACATCTGACTTGTCGATGCGTGTCCATCAATCCAGTGTCCATTGCTTTGATGGACATCGCGACTGGGCGATCTGCCGGAGCAAAAAGTTCGTAGGTAGCCATTGTCCACCAGAGTTACTTTCTGTGCTTTCACCCCTTCGTCGTCGACTATGTATCCGCCTTTGAGCTGTTGTCCTTTGTAATCTTGGGCCGTTGGATCGTCGATCACGGAAATGAAGTTTGGCAGAATTCTTCTGCCGATTTTGTCGTTTTCCGGCCCCCATTTCGCGGTTAGAGCTGCAATCGAGTCGGACTTGTTGGTGCCCACCACGGTCAGCAGACCGCTCTGCAAATCG
>CAZISK010000531.1:0-6012 GCA_964541355.1 uncultured Candidatus Obscuribacterales bacterium | reverse complement strand
CTTCTTTAGATATTCTTCGGCTTTGTCAAGTTTTCCTTCTGCCAGACTAAGTCGTGCGATATTTTCAGTCGCATCGGTTTTCCTATAAGCGCTTGCGGAACGCTCACCTTCAACAAATTCCAGTTGCTTTGCAAATTCCTTCCCTGCAAGTTCGAACTTCCGCTGCTCCAGATAAGATAGTCCTAGGCTTTGGTGTATCTCATCCTCATAAACTGAGATGCTATTGGGATAGGAAAGACTCGTTTTCAGATATTCTATAGCTGCATCAAATTGGCCGAGTCTCCTTAGAGCGTCACCTGCAGACTTATATACGCTTCTTCTGGATTGCTTATCCTCATAATTACACACTGCACTAATGGTAGTATCAAAAAGTGGTTTTATCTCGTTTGATCGTTTGACGTCCTTCAAGTATTTGGCAAATGATTCGGCAAGGTCAAACGCGGTCATATAGCTGGTCTGAGTCTCAAGTGCCATTTTTAAAGCACTTTTGAAATTAGTCTCCGCTTCCGAAAATTTATTTTGCTTGGCGTACATGAGCGCCAGATCCCTGGTGCTCTCCGGCACTGTAAGATCTTGAAAACCGAGTGCTCTACCCTTTCTTGCCAGCAAGGGAGCATTCAACCTGTCCATTGTTCCGCGAGATTTGACGGCTTTGTTACGCTCAAGCAATTTGATAACTTCTTTTTGGGTCTCAATTGCTTTATCGAAGTGTTTTTGACGCTGTTCAATCGACGCAATTTGCGAAAGTGTTTCGGCATACAATTCAAAACTGGCCGGATCGCCCTTCAGGATCGAGCTAGCCTTCATATATTCCTGTTTCGCGAGATCGTATTTGTCATTCATCATCAGCTCTTGACCGTAACGGGCATGCGCTTCCGCCTTATGATCGGGCGACGCGGTTGCTAACATTTTCGCAGCCTTTTTTTCACGATCTTCCGGCGTTGAAGTCGACCAATCTTCTGACGGCATTGCGTTTTTGACCCAGAGAATCTCAGTACCGAACAGGCACCACAAAGTTGCTGGAAACGAGATGCTGATGACAATTGAAATCAAAAAGAACTCCAGCTCTCGTTTTGTATTTCCGGACTTGAACAGAAGCGATTTTTTCTTGCGACTGAAATACCGGGAAACAAGGTTGAAGAGAAAGACTACATTAACAATGCCGCAAATGGGCAGGAAGAGACCGACGAAAATCAAAGAGCCAGTCAATCCAAGCGCACTGAAGAGCATCATGGGACCAAGAAATGCGTCGGCTGCACACTTGGCGATCACCATCCCGCAGCAAAATCCAGCAACACAAGATAGGATCACAGAACCTACAGGAAGCTTCTGCGACGGACTCTCAATTTCCGCTTTGTGTGCTGGAGACGAGAATTTTTGCCTAGCGAGCCCCTCACTGGAATCGGATGAGCCTGGCGCCATATCAGCCTGATCAGACGCGCTCTTTTCCGATGGCCGGTCGTCACTAAACAGTGTTGTCTGATTGTCAGGCTCGGAAGAAGCCTCTTCTGAAGATTCAGTCGTATGTTTCAACTTTTCTTCGAATTGTTCCAACCCTTCCACCTCACGTTTATTCCACAAAATATACCCTCCACACAAGCAATACCTACGTGTAGAAACGGGGAATATCATGTACTGGGCAGATAATGCCTGAGATGAATTCTCGAATCCATACCGCAGTTAATCCACGTAGATTTCGTGAGCAGCCAGGACACCATGGAAGAACGCCAGGACTTGCTTGAAAAGCATCCGACCAGCCCAGTCGAGAGCATTGCACCGACGGAGATTCTGGTCGTTTCATCCGACTCACCATCAGCGTTGTGCCAAGACTACGACTTTCTGGGCGAGCTCGGACGAGGAGGCATGGGGACTGTTCACAAAGTCCGATGCAGGAAGACAGACGAGTTAATGGCACTGAAGCTTATGAAACCTGAACTCGGCAGCAATCCTGTCCAGCTGAAACGTTTCCGCCAGGAAGCGGAAATGGAATTGCACCATTGCAATATAGCGAAAGTGTATTGCCAGGATGTAGCTGCGAATCAAGCGTTTATCGTGATGGAGTTGGTCGAGGGTTTGAGTCTTTCACATCAATTGGCCCACAAGAAGATGGATGAGCAGAGTTGCATAAAGATCTTCCTTCAGATTTGCGATGCCCTTGAATACGCACACCTCAAGGGAGTTGTTCATAGAGATTTAAAACCTTCGAACGTTATGATTGACAACGACGACCTGGTTAAAATCACGGATTTCGGGACAGCGAAGCTCATTCCGACGCTTGAAGAGGATGTGACCAGATTGACACGGACGGGAGAGATTTTTGGCTCACCTTTGTACATGAGTCCGGAGCAGTGTATCGGTGAAGCCGTAGATCATCGTACCGATATCTATTCGATGGGCTGTCTGATGTACGAGGCACTTTCTGGTGGTCCGGCCTTTCCTGGTGCCAATCCGATTAAGGTTATTTTCCAACAGGTTAACTGCGATCCGGAGCCTCTGGACAGTCTGGGCAAGGGCGTCTCTGACGGTCTTAGTCTAGTTGTTGGTAAATGTCTTCAGAAAGATCCTGCCCTACGCTACCAATCTTTTGCTTCCTTGAGAGCCGATCTAGAGCTCGTACAGAAAGGTAAAAGACCTAGATGCAAGATTGCGGACCAGTCCTTACGCATCTTAGCCTCGGCGAATATTGCAAAACGGTTGGCTGCCTCGGTCGTAGACGGCGCCATTTTGACAAGTTTGCTGGTACTGCTACTGGTGGCAGTCTGCCATGAAATGCCTCCGGACTTGCCGCTTACATCGGCCGATTTGTCCTTTTGCTTTCTGTCGATAGACAGTATTTTTAAATTGGTTAGAGATTTGTGGTCTCAATCACCAGTTTTGACAACGACAAGTTGTTTGATCTGGTTGTTTAGCGGAATTATCAACTGGCTCTATCGCGCAGGCTTTGAAAGCTCGCCGCTGAAGGCTACGCCAGGAAAGCTGATATTGGGTCTGAGGCTCATTGATGCTCGTGGCGCCAGAGTCTCGTTCTTGAGATGCAGTATTCGACATTTTGCAAAGAGTCTTCTTCTGATAGCACCGATCATGGTGCTGATGCAGGCATTTGGACTAATGACGATACAAGATCAAACACTTCGTAAAGCATTGTCGAACTGTTGTAGAAGACCATGGTGGGATGGTTTGACCGGTGTGCGCGTCATTGATGTCAAATCGACAGCAGCTGATAGCTGGCGACGGCAATGACTGACCAAGAGCGAGACGAAGCAGATCGAGTCACACTAGTTTGTGATACTTCGATTGGTGAGCCGGAATCATTTGGTCGATACAAAGTGCTGCAACTTCTGGGAGAGGGCGGCATGGGTAAGGTCTACAAGGTACAGGACACGGCGAAGGACACGGTCGATTCGAATTCGGATCAGCGAGTTCATGCGCTCAAGACACTCCGAGAGGAGCTTTTAAATGATGAATCGGCCGTCCAGCGGCTTAGACAAGAAGGTCTTTCCGTTTCGAAACTGCGGCATCCTAATATCGTAACCATATATGGTATCGAGGAAAGCTGCGGCAAGCCATTTATTCTTATGGAGTTCATTGACGGTCTGAATCTTACTGAGTTCTTGCGACCAGAAGCCGCTTCGGATGCGGAATCAATAGTGCACCAGCAGGCGATTGAGTACGATATCGCCATACAGATTTGCGATGCTATCCAGTTTGCGCACCATAACGGTATCATTCACAGAGACCTTAAACCCAGCAATATTTTGATTGCGCAAGATTCAGCCAACAATACTCTGGTGAAAGTAGTGGATTTTGGCATCGCTAAAATTCAGCCTTCGATTGCCGATACGAAATCCGGTACATGCTCCAACGAGGTAGTCGGAACCGCGGATTATATGAGTCCGGAGCAATGTATGGGTGAACACCTAGATGCACGTTCTGACATCTATTCTCTGGGAGCTCTGTTGTATGAGATGTTCACCGGTCATCCACCTTTTCATAGTTCTAGTTCAATCAAAACAATTTTGCAGCATCTCACAGAAAAACCGGTTCCTCCGACGACTCGAGTAGGCGGCCAGGCGATAACAGAAGGCTTGGAATCAATTCTCTTACGTTGCCTGGAAAAGGATCCGGCCAAGCGCTATGGCTCGGTAGATGCGCTTCAGAAGGCTCTTGCAGTAGAGCGAGAAAAGCTACAGGTCGAAGACAAAGATGATCTGCTTCCGGCAGTTGGATACTTTTACAATCGACAGCGCCTCTGGATGGTTTTCTCAGCCGTGGGGCTGTCTTTTGCTGTGTTCCCGCTGCTTTTCTCAATGTCGCTCTTGGCGGCGGGTAGCATGTGGCCAATAGGCCTGTTCGTCTATCTCTTTGCCTGCGCGATATCAAGAGCGAGAAGGGCTGAGGAGATTGATGAAATCATTAGACACGGCCTGCCGATCGATAGGACGGTTGTCTTGTCAGATTCAAAGTTGGGAAAAACCATTCAACTCGTGAAGCAAGATCAAATGCTCTCACGAGCGTGGTCGGTAACGACAAAGGGGTCCGATGAGAGATTGTCTGCGAATTGGAGCAAGAAGTACTTCAACGGGGAGAAGCGCGTGTTGCCGGTTTATATGGATAATGAGAAGGGAGAGCCGGTTGCTTTTCTGTTAGATGGCTCTCTTTTGCTGGTGATTGGCCAAGTTTATATACCAGTGTTGGGATGGCGATGAGCGTTGAAAAACGCGTCATTATTGCTCCCTCTTGATTTGATGGATCGTAAGATATTGTGGAACTCGACGGTTTCGAAAGCCCCGCTGTGCTGTGAATTGCTAAGATTGGTGAAAAGATTCTCTTGACAAGCGGGGCATATCAAACGTACGATACCGCCATGGTTAGGGCAGTCAGCCTCCGTGACTGCATTGGCGTTTGGTTATTGACTGAGGAGTAATGCTATGAGCTGGTGTTGTCCATTTATGGTGCGACCGCCGGAAGACGAGCGTAAGCGGCGCAAGCCCGGCGAACCTGAGCGACCGCCATTCTTTCAACTTCTGGCAGAGTTTATTCGCCAGCGGTCAACCGCGTTATGGGCCGCCGTCAAGTCGAAATTTACAAAGGAAGTGCAACTTCATACGGCATCGCTGGAGGTGCGCATGAAGAATGCGCGCACTTCTAGACTTACAGCGTCGGAGACCGAAGATCTCTTGCGCGATCCCAGCCCGCTGGTGCGGTTGGAACTAGTATATAACGATACCATATCTGGTGACACGCTGGAGCGTTTGAAGCGCGATCCGGACTTTACAGTCTCCACCGTTGCGCGAAGAAGGGAAATGCAACTTATATAGTGCTGTAGATCAGCTACCTGGTGGGAACGCTTCTTGCTCGGTGTAGTGCGCGAATTCCAAGGCGTCTTGTTTGACATCGACATGGAAGTGGCTTGCCTGGGAGGAGTCCCCGTGCAAAAGCAACTTCGAAAGAGGTGCTTGAATAAGCTGGCGTATGATTCGTCGCAACGGTCTGGCACCATATGCGGGGCTATTGGCTTTCTGCACCAGGTGATTCATAGCATCAGCGGATAGCGAGACCATGGCGCCTTGCGCCTGAAGCCGTTCATTGAGCTGCGAAATTTGGAGTTCGACGATTCGGCGTAAATCCGATACGCTAAGCGGCGAGAATATCACGATGTCGTCTATTCTATTTAAGAGTTCTGGTCTAAAACGACTGATTAGAAGCTGTCGCAAGCGGTCGGGCAGAGCATCGACGCCTCCGGGTGCGGGTGGATTCGACAGAGGAGCAGGCGGTTGGCTGTCGACTGCGCTGGATTCGGATTGTCCGGGTATGTTTGCGCGACTATTCCCGGATTGTTCGTCTGCGACTCCGTCCAGGACGAACTCGGCTCCAACATTGGAGGTCATGATGACAATCGTGTTCTTGAAGTCGACCACCCGACCTCTAGCATCTGTAAGGTGCCCTTCGTCCAGTATTTGCAGCAAAATATTGTTGACGTCACGGTGGGCTTTTTCCAGCTCGTCAAAAAGT
>CAZISK010000530.1:0-6025 GCA_964541355.1 uncultured Candidatus Obscuribacterales bacterium | reverse complement strand
ATAGTAAGGAAGACCAAGGAAGTTGAACTGGTCCCAGACTATAACGGTGGTTTCAACCGAAAAAGCCAAGACCAGGCAAGAATCGGGGTTGACGATATATACATTAACCTTTGAGGTCTCATTGTATTTGGACTGTCTAAGGAGAGTCCGAGATCACGATGGTAAGCTTTCTCTGTTAGACCTTGGAGGTTTTGCGCAGGTGAGACAGATTTTGATGGTCATGCTTCTCTTGGCATTGGCGACATTGCCATTAATAGCTACACCTTCGGCGGCCGAAGACAACAAGACGACCAAAGAGTCGCATGGGACAACCACAGCGTCGCATGGAGACTCGGATCGTCAAAGAGAATATTACTTTCTGCATGTCAATGGTAAGGGGCTGCCCGTTAAACACGTGCTGATCAATGGCGTCAATGTTCTGGGCGGGTCTGTTATTTCCCTGGCGATGCCGATCAACATAACGCACGAAATCAAGTCCGGGCTCAACGAAATGAAGGTCAAGTTCGTTAGCCACGATAAGGAAGGCTTGATTACGATAGTAGAAAAGCGCAAAGACGGACCTGAGAAATACGAGGTTCTGCGAATGGCGCTGGAACCGAATGCAAGCAACGGATCGGAAGCGGAGAAAGAGCTGGTCTTTAATGTAGACCCCGCCCCTGAGCCGCCTGCCAAAATCGAGCTGACTCAAAACGATCGCCAGCAGCTTATCGGACTGGTGGAGTCGTATTATGAGGCTCTGAAGAAGAAGAGCCCGTCGAAGCTCAGGGCACTTTACCAACCGGCAATAACGCAAGAAAAGCGCATTTTTCCAGAAGGTGCCGAGTTCTTCAACAAAGTCCTGGATAAGGAGATCGTTCTGTTAAAACGTCGTGACATCAAGATGGGCTCGTTCGACAGCACTGACATAATGTTGGAGCAGGAAGATGACAAGATTAAGGCTGTTCGCAAGGATCGAAAGCCGATGATGGAGAGCAATGAGGTCGAGGTGAATGTAGATACGCTGTTGGCGGAAGTACCACCGGCGGGTCGTAAAAAATCGGCTAAATCTGGTTCTTCAAAAACAAGCGCTAAACAAAGGTTGGTCACCACTACTCTGCTTTTCAAAAGAATTGACGGTCAATGGCGAGTTGCGCTTCCTCGAGGCGTTTAATCATATAATGGAACCTTGTGGACTTCGGCTGCCTCCGGGCTCATCAGTCTAAAGGGCTACCATATGGCTTTTCCCGGGCTTGAAGCCGACAGTGTCCAGGGGGCAGGTTAAACGAAGTGACATTGGTTCGCGAAGCTGATATCTGAATGCGTTTACTGATTTCGTTTGTCGTCTTAGTAGTTTTGGCAATCACCGCTGGTGGTGGCGGTGCGTTCTACCTCTGGAAAGAGTTGAACACGCCGACCATACATGACAGGAGTCAATCGAACGTTATTATCGATCGCGGTGCGACCACCGAGGAGATTCTCGGCAAGTTGAAAGAGCAGGGGATAATCAAAAACGATTTCCCTTTGCGATGTTATTTGAGAGTCAAACGCGGCCAGGCTGTAATGAAGGCCGGGAGCTACATCTTCCCAACTCCGATTTCGCCGATGGAAGTGTTGGATATGCTGCAGAAGGGCGGCCCCCCTCATGGTAAGCTTACTATCATCGAGGGATGGACCAGGTTCGACGTCGCCAAAGCGTTGCAGTCTGTTGCCCAATTTAATCTCCGTTCGGACGCGGAAGCGCTTTCCCTTCTTGATGACACGACTGCTATCGCTGATCTGGATTCGAGCGCTACAAATTTAGAAGGGTACCTCTTTCCTGACACCTACTTTGTCGAAGCTGATACTTCGGCAAAGAGCCTGGTTTCGCAAATGGTCAACCGTTTCCGCGCGGTCTACACGGATCAATTGGAAAAGGATATTCCTTCTACCGGGCTGCCTTTGCATAAGATAGTAACAGTGGCATCGATTATAGAAACAGAAGCCAAGTTGAGTGCCGAGAGACCGGTGGTAGCGTCGGTGGTGTACAATCGAATCCGGCTTGGCATGCGCCTCAGCATGGACTCGACCATTGTGTATGCTTCGAAGCTGGCTGGAAAATGGAGAGACGACGGCAAGGTTTATCAAAGCGATCTGGATCGTGATTCTCCATACAACACGAGAATGTATAAGGGACTGCCACCAGGTCCGGTGAGCAATCCCGGTCTGAGCTCTCTGTTTGCCGCCGTCCATCCGGCAGCGACCAACTACTTATATTATGTTCGCAATCCGGATCGCAATGATGGTGCGCACAATTACTACAGCAATGCCGCGGATTTCGATAAAGGTGTCATTGCGTTGCGCAATTGGGAAAAGATTCAAAGAAAGAAAGGTCTCAGATAGTGAAGGCTCAAGAATTAAGGCAGGATCTGTCGGCGCGCAACAAGCCGTTGCGTGATGACGTGAAGATGCTCGGTTTCATTTTAGGTGACACGATTAGACGCCTGGAAGGCGAAGAGGTTTTGGCGAAGGTCGAGGACTTCAGACGGATTTGCAAAGCGCTTCACTTTTTGCGTGACAACGACGAGGAAGGGCGGCGCCTGCGCGCCGAATTGTCCGAACTCATCGACAGTCTCGATCAGACCACCGCCAATAAGGTGATTAAGGCTTTTCTCTGCTACTTCGACTTGATCAATATTGCCGAGCAGAACCATAGATTGCGACGTCAAGCCATTATGGAATCGAACTCGCCCGATGCAGTTCGTCCTGATTCCGTGAATGAGCTTTTCTTGAAAATCGCCGATCGCGGCTTCGATGAGAAAAAATTGCTTTCCACCCTCGACAATCTCGACATTGAAGTCGTATTTACCGCCCATCCAACAGAGATTACTCGACGGACGATATTGCTGAAGCAGTTGGAAATGGCAGGATATCTTCATAGAAGGGATCATCCTCCACTCACGCACGATACCAGACGCGAAATCGAAGAAGGTCTGCGAAATGTAGTTGAATCGCTCTGGCTGTCTGACCACATAATTTATTTCAAGCCTTCAGTGATGGATGAGGTTCGCTACGGTCTATATCTTTTCGAGACGGTGGTGATAGACGCCATTTTGAATGTCCACCAGCAGATCGAGCACAAGTGTGAGAGGTTAGAACAGCGACTGAGCGATGGTGTTACTGACGATACCAGCATCAAGAAGAGGACCTTCGCTACCTTTGGCAGCTGGATCGGTGGCGACCGCGATGGCAACCCATTTGTCACTTCGGATGTCACTGCGGAGGCGTTAAGCTATCAGCGCAAGGTCATTTTGAAACGGTATCTCAAGGAGCTGGAGACACTGTTTAATCAACTGTCCCATTCGAGCAACGTCTTGCCTGCGTCCAGAGAGCTCAACGCTTCTTTACTTACTGATGCGCAAATTTACCCTCACATCGATTCGCGCTTCGGTCCGCGTTACGGATTCGAGCCGTATCGGATCAAGTTGCTGTTCATAAGGGAGAAGCTCGAGTGCGCCCTTAACGAACAGCCTGGAGGATACACCGGACCTGAAGAGCTGCTGAACGATCTTAGTTTGATTAGACAGTCCCTGATTCAATCCAATCTTTCTCACTCGACAAAGGGTCTGGAGCGCCTGGTTTCTATGGTGAATATATTTGGTTTTCATCTTGCCAAGCTCGATATAAGGCAGCATAGCGACAGACATACCAGCGCTCTGGATGAAGCGACCAGGAAGCTCGGCATCATAGATGGTGGTTACGCAGCTCTCGCCGAAGAGAGCAAGCTGCAATGGCTTGCCGGCGAGATCTTGTCTAAGCGCCCGCTCTTTCCGCAAGAATTGCGGTTCACCACCGACACCAACGAGACCATCGAAACGTTTCGTACCATGGCCAAATGCCAGGATCATCATGGTGTCAACGCGGTCGATACCTATATTGTGAGCATGACTAAGTCCGTCAGCGATCTTTTTTCAATTTTGCTATATGCAAAAGAAGCTGGTTTTCTCGATAAGGACAACTACCCTGGAAGAACAATCAGCATCGTCCCGCTCTTTGAGACGATTGGAGATCTGAAAGGCGCGCCGGAATTGCTTGCAAGACTGTTGTCTCTACCGGTCTACAACTCCTATCTAGAGAGTCGTGGCAATCTGCAAGAGATAATGATTGGCTATTCCGATAGTGGCAAGGACGGTGGCATTGTCACCTCCAATTGGGAGCTATACCAGGCTCAGAAGCGACTTGTCGAGCTGGCTGATTCAAGAGGCGTGAAGCTGCGACTCTTCCACGGCAGAGGAGGCACGATCGGAAGAGGTGGAGGTCCCACTCACAGAGCAATTCTCGCTCAGCCGCCGGGAACAGTCTCGGGTCGCATTAAAATTACGGAACAGGGAGAGGTAATCAGTTCAAAATATTCATTGCATGGAATTGCAGTGCGCAACTTTGAGCGGCTAGCTTGTGCAGTGATCGAGTCGAGCCTCACCGAGTCGGATAAACGCAAACAGGGGATCGATGAGCCGGAATGGCTCGACATCATGCAGGAAATCTCCGATTCATCGTATCGCGTCTATCGCTCTCTCGTTTTTGATGACCCTGATTTTCTTACGTTCTTTCAACAGGCTACTCCAATCAACGAGATTGCACGATTGCGATTGGGTTCTCGACCGACAAGAAGAACCAGGGGCAGCTCTTCTATTCAAGACCTGCGCGCGATCCCTTGGGTATTTGCCTGGACCCAGAGTCGCTTCTTGCTGCCCGGCTGGTACGGTTTTGGCTCCGCCATCAAGGAGCAGTTGGATTCGCATGGAAAGCCGCGCCAGAAGATCCTCTTCGAGCTCTACAAACAGTGGCCTTTCTTTGCCGGACTGGTGAGCAAAGTCGAAACAGCGCTTTCAATCTCCGATATCAATATTGGCTCTTACTACGCCGATAATCTGGTGGAGGACCCGCAAATTCTCAAACGAGTTCTGGATCGCATCAAAGAGGAGCACGTCCTGACTCGCGAAGCGATTCTGACCATTACCGGGCAGGAGATTCTGCTCGAAAAGACCGAGTACCTGCGCCGTTCCATCGATTTGCGCAATCCATATGTAGATCCTCTGAGCTACCTTCAAGTCAGATACATCCAGGAATTGAGGAAAAGCATCAAATCCAGGACCGATGAAACCGAAGCGACTCCTGGTTTATCCGCCACATTAGATCCACTTTTGGATACAGTTCTGATGGCGATTAACGGCGTGGCCGAAGGGCTGCAGAGCACTGGATAAAACTGCGCGGTTGCGAGGCTAAAATGGTTTATATCGTGGAAGATTAAATATGTGATTTTGGTTGGCATTCTGGTGTGCCGAAGTTTGAATAGCACCTGTTGTTCACCCAAAGTTTTCCAAGGCCAGATAGGTTTCCATCGTTTGCGATGGCGCTCGAAAACCATGATTTAACGGACGATTCGAAGCGCAGCCCCAATGCGATTGGTATCGGCGCGATTATCAAAAATCGATATCAGGTGGTGGCTTATCTCGGACGAGGCGGCATGAGCACGGTCTATAAGGCCCTCGATATGTCGACCGGTAAGTCCGTAGCCCTTAAGATTTTGCATGCCGAACTGCTTGCTGATACCACTAGAGTTCAGCGTTTCGAACAAGAGGCGAAAACCTATCGGAATCTCAGGCATGACCATATCGTCAAAACCTACGACTTCTTCACGGATGAGGCCAGTCGCTACTGCCTGGTTATGGAGTATCACGAAGGGCGAAATTTGTCGGAGTTGTTGGCGGACTCGGGGCGCCTGACAGTAAGACGAGCTATAAAGGTGTTCTCGGAGATCTGCTCTGCGCTCGATCATGCTCATTCTCAAGGGATTGTTCATCGTGATTTGAAACCGAGCAACATTGCTCTCGTTGAGAAAGACAGCGATGTCGATTTCGTGAAGGTTCTCGACTTCGGTATCGCCAAGCTCATGCCCAGGGACGAAGAGACACAGCTCGGTTTGACGCAGACCGGAGAGATCGTCGGCAGTCCGCTCTACATGAGCCCCGAGCAGTGCATGGCTAATCCTATCGATCATCGCAGCGAC